>DASZCB010000100.1:0-1611 GCA_035943575.1 Rhodanobacter sp.
AGAGTTGCGCGTTCCAGTGGTCGCCGAAGCGGTAGTTGAAGCGCAGCGTGCTGTTGCTGGCATCGACGCCGACCGGTCGCTGCCACGGTTCGAAGCCGAGCATGCGGGTGCGGCTGGGATGCGCGGGGATCGCGGTGCCACCCAGCAGCTGGTAGCCGGAGACCGAGCGCTGCCCGCTGGTCTGGTAGTCGGTGTCCAGTTGCAGCGTGGCGTTGGAACTGATCTTCCAGTCGGCGGCCAGCGAGAAGAACGTGCGGCGGCCGTCGGCGTGTCGCACGTAGGAGTTCATATCCTCGTGCGCCGCGTTCACGCGCACGCCGAAGTTCGGGCTGAGCCAGCCACCGATATCCGTGGCGACATACCGCGAGCCGTGCGAGTCGGTGCCGACGGTGGCGGTGTGCACGTCGGCCGGACGCTTGCTGACGTAATTGACCAGCCCGCCCGGCGCGACCACGCCGGCTTCAAGGCCGCCGAGACCCTTGAGGATTTCCACACGCTGTTTGTCTTCCAGCACCTGCGGCTGTTCGCCGACCAAGCTCATCTCGTTCAGCCGGTAGCCGGTGGCCAGATCCAGCGCAAAGCCGCGGATGGCGATGTCCTGGTAGTAGCCGACCGGCGCGTAGCTGTCGCCGAGCGCGGCGTCGCTGCGCGCCAGTTCGCTCAGCGTGTGCGGCTGGCGGTCGTCGATCTGGTCGCGGGTGATTACCGTGATCGCGGCCGGCGTGTCCTGCAGCGGCGCGTTGCCGAAGCTGCCGAAGGTGTCCATCTGCGAATTGTCGGCGTGGTAGCCGCGCTGGCTATCGGCCTTGACGTGGACCGGCGCCAGCGGCGTGACCTGTGGCTTGGTCGTGGTGTCATCGCCGGCATGGGCGAGCGCCATCACCGACATCAGGGCAAGGATCAGCGGGGTGCGGGCTAAAGAAATGGGGAGAGCTGAAATGCGGAGCAGGGCCATCGTCATCGTCTTCTGTGGTGCGGACGAAGCGACGGCGATCCGGACGTCCCAATGGGCGTGCCGGATCTGCAAGCTCCCTACGCCGGTGCAAACCGGATCAGGTTCCAAGGGACTCTCTCAGCCCGGCCAACGCCGGGCACCCCCGCTTCAAGAACGTATATTAGACCACGGACGTCAGGCGCAGTCGTGAATGGACTGCAGCAAGCGCTGTCCTGGCGGCGTGCCGAACCATCCGGCATGGCCGCGCAGGAAGGTGTCGTAGGCGACGTCGGCGTTGGCGCGCGAGCCGGTGATGGCGTGGTAGTACTCAACCTCGGACAGCGCGAAATCGACATGCACCAGCGGCAGCAGGTCGGCCAGCAGATGGATGGCGGCAGCATCCAGCGGGCGTTGCCGGCGATAGCCTTCGATCAGTGCACGGACAATGTCGAGGTGCACGGCAGCCTCGCCGGTTTCCAGCGCGAGCCACGCAATCGCGTTGCGTTCGATCGCGGTGGCGAGATCGAACAGCGCGCAGTTGGCGGCGGCGAGGCCGAAGTCGAGCACGGCGGTGATGCGCGCATCGGCAGTGCCGTCGCTCCAACACAGATTGGAGACGTGCCAGTCGCCATGCGTCCACAGTCGCGGTTGCTGCGCCAGTCGCGGTTGCGCGGCAG
>DASZCB010000101.1:0-2845 GCA_035943575.1 Rhodanobacter sp.
TCTGGGATTTATTGTATCGCAAAGCCTGAGGTGTACCGGTGGCCGCGGCCTGTCGCGAACCTGTAGGAGCGCACCCTGTGCGCGATGATCTTTGGCGACATGCAAAAGCGATCGCGCACAGGGTGCGCTCCTACACGAAGCCGCTCGGCGGGGAGGATCGTGCCACCCCACGAAATCCGGCGTGTGACAACACGGCTGCGGTTCACCAGCCTTCGCATCGGCCCGCTTATACTCACGCGATCCACACAGGGACGAATCGACGCAGCGTGAAGCTTCCACTGCCCCGCCGTATCCACCGTTGCCAGCTGCCCTTCGGGGACGTCAGCTAGTGGGACTCACGCTCACCCCCGAAATGATCCTGGTGCTCGGGCTGGTGGGCTTCACCATGCTGATGCTGGTGCTGGAGTGGATCCGCGCCGATATGGTGGCGTTGCTGGTGGTGGTGGTGATCGGCCTCACCGGGCTGATCCCGTCCGAGCGCGTGTTCAACGGTTTCGCCGGCAACGCGGTGATCGCGATCATCGCGATCATGATCATGGGCGAGGGGCTCGATCGCGCCGGCGTGCTCAACCTCACCGCACGCTTCGTGATGCGCATGGCGCGCGGCATGGAGTCGCGCCTCGGCGTGGTGATCAACCTCGTCGCCAGCCTGTTCAGTGCGGTGATTCCCAGCCAGGCGCTGGCCGCGCTGATGATCCCGGTCAGCAGCCGACTGTCCGCGCGCACCGGCGTGCCGCTGTCGCGACTGCTGTTGCCGATGGCGTTCTGCATCCTCACTGCCACCAACACCACGCTGATCGCGAACTCGCCGCTGATCGTGCTGAACGACCTGATCGCCAGCGCCAACGTGAACCTGCCGCCAGGCGCGCACACGATCCCGAAGTTCGGCCTGTTCAGCGTCACCCCGATCGGCCTGACTCTGGCCATCCTCGGCGTCGCGTACTTCTACTTCTTCGGCCGCAAGCTGCTGCCCGGCCATGAGGACGAGCGGCTCAAGGTGACGCCCGGGCGCACCGAGAGCTACTTCGCCGAAACCTACGGCATCGGCGGTGAAACCGCCGAGCTCACCGTCACCGCGGAAAGCCCACTGGTTGGCATGAGCATCGGCGAGGTCGAGCAGTTGCATGGCGCGCCGCTGATCCTGGCGATCAAGAGCGGTAATGATGCACGCATGGCACCGCCGGCCGATCATGTGATCTGGGTCGGTTCGGTGCTCGGCGTGCTCGGCCCGCGCGACCAACTGACTCACTTCGCCAACAATCAGTTGTGCCGACTGTCCACCCGCATGCGCCAGCTCGGCGAGCTGTTCAATCCGACTCGCGCCGGCATTTCCGAAGTGGTGATTCCGCCGGTCTCGCGCTTCATCAAGCACACCGTCGGCGAGCTGCGTTTGCGCAAGCGCTTCGGCATCTCAGTGTTGGCGGTGACCCGTGGCGAGCAGGTGTTCCGCGACGACGTGCGCGGAGTCAGCCTGCGCGCCGGCGACACCGTGGTGCTGCACAGCAACTGGCGCGATCTGGCGCTGGCATCGGAAGACAAGGATCTCGTCGTCGTCACCGACATCCCGAAGGAAGAGCAGCGCCCCGGCAAGATCTGGCAGGCAGTCGGCTTCTTCGTGCTGGCGAAATGCCTGGCGCTGTTTACCAATCTCGACCTGTCGGTGGCGATGATGACCGGCGCGATCGGCATGCTGCTCACCGGTGTGCTGAACATGGACGAGGCGTACAAGGCGATCAACTGGAAGACGATCTTCGTCACCGCGTGCCTGATCCCGCTGGGTTGGTCGATGGACGCCACCGGCACGGCCGCGTGGATCGCGCAGGTCGTACTGCAGCATCTGGGCAGCGCATCGCCATGGGTGCTGCAAGCGTGCCTGGCCATCCTCACCCTGCTGTTCTCGCAGGTGATGTCCAACGTCGGCGCCACCGTGATGATGGTACCGATCGCGATCAGCGTCGCCGTCGCCACCGGCGGCAATCCGTCGGCGTATGCACTGATCGTGGCGGTGTCCTCGTCCAACACCTTCCTGCTCAGCTCCGGCCACCCGGCGCTGATGATGGTCACCGGCCCCGGCGGCTACAAGGGCAAGGATTTCCTGCGCGTCGGCGCGCCGCTGACTGTGCTGGTGCTCGTGGTTACCCTGATCGCGATCAACCTGATGTTCCATTGAGCCGATACACGGTTCACGCAGGCCATTAGACTGGCGCCCGACCTCTTCGCGGCGGCAAGCTCCGGAATCGACCCATGCAGAACCCCACGTTGAACCACACGAAAATCGCGATCGTCGGTCTCGGCTACGTCGGCCTGCCGCTAGCCGTGGAATTCGGCAAGCACTTCGACACCGTCGGTTTCGATATCCACGCCGCTCGCGTGGATGAGCTACGCGCAGGTCGTGACCACACACAGGAAACTCCGTCCGAAGAACTTGCCGCTGCCAGCCGCCTGCGCTTCAGCACCGACATCGGCGACCTCGCCGGCTGTAACGTCTTCATCGTTACCGTGCCCACGCCCGTCGACGAAGCGAACCGGCCGGACCTGAGCCCGCTGGAAGGCGCCAGCGCCAGCATCGGCAAGGTGCTCAAGCGCGGCGACATCGTGATCTACGAATCCACCGTGTATCCGGGCACCACTGAGGAAATCTGCGTACCGGTGCTGGAACAGGTTTCCGGGCTGCGCTTCAACCACGACTTCACTTGCGGCTACAGCCCGGAACGCATCAATCCCGGCGACCGCCAGCATCGTCTGCCTACGATCACCAAGATCACTTCCGGCTCCACCCCCGAGACCGCCGACTTCGTCGATGCGCTGTACCGACGCATCATCACCGCCGGCACGCACAAGGCCT
>DASZCB010000102.1:0-2403 GCA_035943575.1 Rhodanobacter sp.
CGGTGATCAACCGGCGCCTCGGCAGCAGCTTCTGGGACTACGTCAACCGCTTGCGCGTGGAGGCGGTGCGCGCTTGCCTGACCGATGCCAGCGACACGCGTACGGTGCTCGATATCGCCTACGCCTGCGGCTTCACCTCGAAGTCCACCTTCAATGCCGCCTTCAAGCGACAGGTGGGCGAGACACCCAGCAGCTACCGCAAGATGGCAACGCAATCGGAGCATGCAGCGGTTACACCGGGGTCTGTTGGCGATGATGCAGGCGGGCGATGATCGCGGCGACCATGTCGCCGATGCCCGTGCCGTAATGGACCGATATGCCCATGCGCACCACCACCAGATGCTCCGACGGCACGATCACTACGTACTGCCCCAGCGCGCCGCGCGCGTAATACATGTCCTTCGGCAGCTGCGGTATGCCCCAGGGCGCATCCCACACCGGCACGCTGCCTTCGCTGACCAGGTTGGTCCAGAAGCCCGCGCCGTAACCGGTCTTGAGCGTCTGCGAATGGCTGTAGGCGACCCATCCTTTCGGCAGGAGGCGCTGTCCATCGACCACGCCGTCATCCAGGTAGAGCTGGCCGAAGCGGGCGAAGTCGCGTGCCGAGGCGTAGACGTTGCTCGATCCGACCGGCGTGCCGGTGGCGTCGGTTTCGATCACCGCATCGCGCATGCCCAGTGGTGCGAACAGCTCGCGTCGCACGAAGCGTTCAGTATCGACGGCATTGCCGCCGACCGCATCGCGGATCATCCGCGACAGCAGCAGATAGCTCAGGTTGCTGTAGCCCCATACGGTGCCGGGCGTGTGTGCGAGCGGCATCTGCGAGGCATAGCCGGCCATGTCGCGCTCAAGGAACAGCATGCGCGTCATCGGGCTGAGTGCGCCGTCGGTCTCGTCGAACGGCAGGCCACTGTCCATCCGTAGCAACTGATCGACGGTGATGGCGTGGTGCGCGTCCGCCGGGGAGCGCCACGCGGCCATTGGCGCGGGCTGCTCCAGTCGCAGCTTGCCTTGGCGCACCAGGATGCCGATCAGCGCATTGATCACCGACTTCGTCAACGAGTGGGCGTAGATCGGCGTGTCTGGCCCGTAGCCCGGGGCATAACGTTCCGCGATCAGCTGGCCGTCGCGCAGCACCACGACCGCCTTGGTCAATCGCGGGTGCGCCGGGTCAGGCTCGGCGAAGGCGAGGTCGACCGCGTGGCGGATCGCCGGGTCGGTCGACTCGACCGCTTCGTGCGGGTACGGACTGGCGATCGGCGCGGGCTTGAAGCCGGCAGCCTCGGGTACAGGGCTGCCGTCGTGCATGAGCAGGCAGCCCAGCCCATCTCGGTACACGGCACGTGCCGTGAAGCCTCCCAGCACGGAGGCGCGCACTTCGCGCCTGGCGCGATCCACGTCGTAGTGGATCGCCCAGCCGATGTTATGCATCAGGGGCAGCTGTTCCTCGACGAACATCCGCTCCGGATCGAGCTGCGACAGGAACACCGTCGCGCACAGCGAGCGGCTGACCGAACCGGTGGCGGTGTGGAAGAGATTCTTGCCGGCGACGACAACCCATGCGCCCGCGGCGAGCACGAGGACGAGCAGGGTGCCGAGAATGATTTTCAGAAAGCGCAAAGCCATGGTGATCCGCCTGGTCGGGATTGGTCAGGGCGGTCAGCATGGGTGATGGGCGATCAGTAATCGTCCGATCCGGCGGAATCGTACGGCGACTGAGCGCCGGACGGGTGCGATCCGCCCGGTTCGTACGTCATGGATGTCGGTTGCACCAGTCAAGCCGATGCTGAAGAGGTATGCGCCGCGCAAGGCTCAGCGGAAGATCGGCCACGGCGCCAGCAGGATCAGCCAGATCAGCAGCAGGATGCCGACGTACTTGAATACCTTGTACAGTTTCTTGTGCCGGCTCTTGAACGCCACCTTGAAGCGATGGGCGGTACCCTTGCGGCGCTGGCTGAGCGCAAACAGCCGATTCACGAAGCCGGTTTTTTCCGTTTCACCTTCGGTGTTCGGCGAAGCAGTGATCTTGCCCATGAACGCGCCGACCCGATGGTTGATCGCGTTCATCGAGCGCGTGCGCAACGGTCGTTCGACGTCGGCAAACAGGATCACCCGGGTCTGTTCGCTGGTGTTCTCGGCCCAGTGCACGTAGGTCTCGTCGAAGACGACGTCCTTGCCATCCCCCCAGGCGTGCTCCTCGCCGTCGACGAAGATGCGGCAGTTGCGCGAGTTCGGCGTGATCAGGCCGAGGTGATAGCGCAGCGAGCCGGCGAACGGGTCGCGGTGCGGATTGAGCTTGCTTCCCGGCGGCAGCAGGGCAAACATCGCCGCCTTCACGCTGGGGATCGATTTCAGCAGGGCCACGGTTTGCGGGCACAGCGCCTCGGCCGAGACCAGCGGTTC
>DASZCB010000103.1:0-1758 GCA_035943575.1 Rhodanobacter sp.
GCGTGCGGCTAGTCGATCGTGGAAGCCGGGTGCCTGGATCAGTTCGAGCATCGCCAGGCCTGCCGCCATCGCCACCGGATTGCCGCTCAACGTACCGGCCTGATAGATCGGGCCGGCTGGGGCGATCTGTTCCATTAGCTCGCGTCGGCCACCGTAGGCGCCGACCGGCATGCCGCCGCCGATGATCTTGCCGAAGGTGGTCAGGTCGGGCGTCACGCCGTAGTACGCCTGAGCGCCACCCAGCGCGACGCGGAAGCCGGTCATCACTTCGTCGAAGATCAGCAGCACGCCGTATTGCGTGCACAGCTCGCGCAGGCTTTGCAGATAGCCGTCCAGCGGCGGGATGCAATTCATGTTGCCGGCGACCGGTTCGATGATCAGGCCGGCGATGTCATGGCCTTGCTCGGCGAACAATGCCTTCGCCGCGTCGATATCGTTGTACGGCAAGGTCAGCGTGAGGTCGGCATTCGCTTTCGGCACGCCAGGCGAGGTCGGCACGCCGAAGGTCAGTGCGCCGGAGCCGGCCTTGACCAGGAAGCTGTCGCCGTGGCCGTGATAGCAACCCTCGAACTTCACGATCTTCGCGCGACCGGTAGCGCCGCGGGCAAGGCGGATCGCCGACATGGTCGCTTCGGTACCGGAATTCACCATGCGCACCATTTCGACGGACGGGATCAGCCGGGTGATCGTTTCGGCCATGGTCACTTCGGCCGCGCAGGGCGTGCCGAACGAGAGGCCATTCTTCAGCGCGCGCTCGACCGCCTCGCGCACGGCAGGATGATTGTGGCCGGCGATCATCGGCCCCCACGAACCGACGTAGTCGATGTAGCGCGTGCCCTCGACGTCCCACAGGTACGCACCGTCCGCGCGTGCGGTGAAGAACGGCTCGCCGCCGACCGACTTGAACGCGCGCACCGGCGAGTTCACGCCGCCAGGCATCAGTTTCAGGGCGCGTTGGAAGAGTTCGTGATTGATCATGGTACGGCTCTCAATGTGACTGTTCTCGATCAGAGGAATACATGTCGGCAAAACATTGCGCGGCGGCGCGGACATCGGTGGCCGCAAAAACCGCGGAGATCGCCGCCAGATAATCCGCGCCGGCTGCAACCAGTAGTGCGCCATTGTCCGGCGTGATCCCGCCGATCGCCACCCGTGGCACGCCGAGAGCGGCGCTTTGCCTCAGCAGATCGATCGAGGCGCGTGGTGCCAGCGGCTTGGTCGGCGAGGGAAAGAACGCGCCGAAGGCGATGTAGCTCGCGCCGGCGCGAACCGCCGCCTGCGCACGCGGCAACGAGTCGTAGCACGACACGCCGATGATCGAGTGGCCGCCCAGCACGCTGCGCGCGGCGCCGAGATCATCGTCGTTCCTGCCCAGGTGCACGCCATCGGCGGCTACTGCTTGAGCCAGGGCAACGTCGTCGTTGATGATCAACGGAATGCCGTGGGCATGGCACAACTGTTTGAGCGCCGTCGCCTCGCTGTAGCGGCGAGCGGCATCGGCACTCTTGTCGCGGTACTGCAGAAGTCGCGCGCCGCCGGCCAGTGCCAGCGCGACGACCTCCAGCAGATCCGCGCGCGGCCCGTCGGTGATGGCATACAGGCCACGGCCTGAGCATGCTGCAAACGTCTTCAAATCATGACCTCGTGAATGTGGATGGGGGCAGGCGGGGGTATCGCATGCTTTCGTATTGCTGGGCGAGTTGCGAGAATGTGTCATTCCCCAGCGATCCGAAGAAGTCCAACCATGAGCCAGAGTTC
>DASZCB010000104.1:0-4748 GCA_035943575.1 Rhodanobacter sp.
TGGACGACAACAGCCGCTGCGGTTCCAGCGTCGCGGCTTGTCGCAGTGTCGCATCGCGCAGTTGTGCGGCACGCGTGGGGAATTCCAGCAAGTGGGTGCCGGCCGCGCCGCAACAGTACGGTGGCCGCGGCAGCGGCATCACATCGAGTCCGGGTACGCGGCGCAGCAGTTGCAGCAAGGCCACGTCGGTACGCGCTACGTTGATCTGTGTGCACGGCAGATGCAGCGCCACCCGTTGCGTCAGCGGATGGAAGCGTAACGATTCGGCGTGCGCGGCCAGCAGTTCCACCGGATCAAGCACGCTGACGCCGGGCAGCGCGCGGCGCAGCGTGCCGAGACAGCCGGGTGTCACCGAGAGCAACTGGCTCGCGCCGCTGGCGGCCCAGGCATGGCGTACACGTTCTGCGGCTAGTTCGGCGGCATCGGCTGCGCCATCATGCAGATCCATCGCCCCGCAGCAGAACGCAGGCAGTACGCTGACGTGGAAGCCCGCCGCCTGCAGCAGGGTGATCGCTGCTTGTTGCGCTTCCGCATCATCGACGCTGGCTACGCAGCCGGGAAACAGGGCAAGTCGCGGTTGTCCGCTCTCCTGCTGGCGGATTTGTGCGCGTGCAACTGGGGTTGCAGCGGGCAAGTTGAGCAGCGCGGCCCGCCACGGCGAATGATCGGGCAGTCGTCGCGCCAGCCAATGTTTCCAGCGCGGTAACGCGATCCAACCGCCGAGCTGGCGCAGCGCGCGCATCAGCGCCGGTCGTTTGACCAGGCCCAGCAGCAGCCGTGGCCGGTGCGGTGCCGGCCCCAGCAGGGCGCGGGTCTCGATCAGCAATTCACCGTACTGCACGTTGGCCGGACAGACCTTTTCGCAGTTCAGGCAGCCCAGGCAGTGATCCAGATGCGAGCGCAGCCCGATGTCGGGGTTGACCAGTCCGCGCGCCAAGGCCGAGGCGATGGCGATGCGGCCACGCGGCGATTCAGCCTCGTTCCGATCCAGCGCATAGGTGGGGCAAACCGGCAGGCACAGCCCGCATTGCACGCATTGATCGGCCAGTTCGGCGATGCGGCCGGCAGGCGCAGGCAAGGGGGACTTTTCAAGCGGCATGCTCATCATGCTATCATTGCCAGCTCACAGCCCGCCGGTCGGTGGGCTTGCGCCATGGATGACAGCTCCGCTATCATCTCGCGCCTTTGATCCACCGATTACGCGTACCGCCTCACGGCGGCAGAACAGGTATTCTGAAATGAAAACGTTTAGCGCCAATGCAGACAACGTCAAGCGCGACTGGTTCGTGGTCGACGCCACGAACAAGACGCTCGGTCGCCTGTCGACCGAGATCGCCCGTCGTCTGCGCGGCAAGCACAAGCCGGAATACACCCCGCATTGCGACACCGGCGATTATATCGTGGTGATCAACGCGCAGAAGGTGCATGTCACCGGTGCCAAGCTGGACGACAAGAAGTACCACCGCTTCACCGGTTACATCGGCAACCTGAAGACCACCAGTCTGAAGGATCTGCTGGCGACCTACCCGGAGCGCGTGATCGAGATCGCCGTCAAGGGCATGCTGCCGAAGAACCCGCTGGGCCGCGAGATGTATCGCAAGCTCAAGGTCTACGGCGGCGCCGAGCATCCGCATACCGCACAGCAGCCGCAGGCGCTGGAACTCTAAGGAATCATCATGACGATCCAGCAGAATTACGGCACCGGCCGCCGCAAAACCTCCGCCGCCCGCGTGTTCCTGCGCAAGGGCAAGGGCGAGATCGTGGTCAACGGCAAGTCGCTTGAGGCATTTTTCGGTCGCGAGACCTCGTGCATGATCGTGCGCCAGCCGCTCGAACTGACCCAGAACACCGAGAAGTTCGACATCATGGTCACCGTCGCTGGCGGTGGCATCACCGGCCAGGCCGGCGCGATCCGCCTGGGCATCGCCCGTGCGCTGATCGAGTATGATGAAACCCTGAAATCGCCGCTGCGCAAGGCCGGTTTCGTGACCCGTGACGCCCGCGAAGTCGAGCGTAAGAAGGTCGGTCTGCACAAAGCACGTCGCGCGACCCAGTTCTCCAAGCGCTAATTCCACTTCCGGAAATTGCGCTGGTTGGTTCGATGTACCAAAGTCAGAGCGCATCGATCCAGTTGTTTTTGGGAGATCGTCTAACGGTAGGACGACAGCCTCTGACGCTGTCTATCTAGGTTCGAATCCTAGTCTCCCAGCCAAGTTCAAAGGCCCCGCTCATGCGGGGCTTTTGTTTTTGGCCCTGCATAAGGGTTTCAAGGCATTTGGAGCTCGTTCCGAGACCGGCGGTTGCCCGGTCGAACGACGAAGTGTTCCCACAATGCTCCCACAAAATTCCCACATGTCTCGCAAGCGCGGACGGTTCTACTACCGTCGACGCATCCCTAGGACAGGCTCCGAAGTCATGGTGGCGCTTCGCACTGGCGACTACCGAGAGGCGCAGCATCTGTGTAAGCTGCTCGATCGTATTTTCTTGCGATACGCCTCAATGCATCCACCTCATGACCTGCACGCCATCCTTCGGCGCGAGCTCGTCCTTGCCATCGAGAATGATCGGCAGCGCCACATAGCCACGCCGTATGGCATGCCGGTATATGCGCACGACGTCGATGATGGAGTCGACCCGACGGCCGCCGATCTTCAACAGATAGATGCGGACATCTACGGCGCACGCCAGTCCTTAGCGCGTCGCGATACGGCGGGTATCGAGGAATGGGTTGATGGAGTGATGTCCAAACATGGACTCGCACCTGAGCTGCGCGCAGAGCTCGCGTTGGGCCTCGCGATGGTTCGGGTTCAACGTCTGGAGCGATCACGGCAGCATGTGATCTCGGGAGTCACGGCAGAGATCCAACCTGTGGCCTTGGCGCCCCCTGGGTTATCCGTCGCGCCTCAAGGGATGCCTACTGGCCCCAAGCTGTCCGAGGTGCTCCCCGCTTTTATCGAACAGATGACGAAGGAGAGTGGTTGGCGCGGACAGACCCTAATGCAGAACAAGGGTACCTATCGGATATTGATGGAGGTCTGCGGTGACTTGCCTGTAACTGCCTACCGACGTTCGGAGCTGGCCAAGACGCTGGACCTCTTCCGCGGTCTTCCTGCGGACTACGCGAAGGCCAAGCGATGGAAGGGACTTCCCTTGGCAGAGCTTGTCGCGAAGACGAAGCCCGAGGAGCCTCGGCTAGCCGTGAAGACCTTGAAGCGCCACTTCGCAGCGCTTGGCAGTCTGTTCAAACACCTGATCGAGCGTGGTGAGTATGAGGGCGCGAATCCCGCTCACGGCTTCAGCTTCCCCGAGAAGATGCGCGCCAAGATGAAGCGCCAGATGTGGGATGGCGAAAGGCTGCGCAAGCTCTTTGCCTCACCTGTCTGGACGGGCTGCAAAACCCCTCGGCAGCGGAGTACACCGGGCTCCCTGATCATCAAGGACGAAAAGTACTGGTTGCCGTTGCTCGGGCTCTACCACGGGAATCGCTTGGAGGAGTTCGCGCAGCTCATCGGTTCGGATGTGCGGCTCGACGACGACATCTGGTTCCTAGACATCAACGATGACGAGAGCAAGCAGATCAAGAACGAACAGTCGAAGCGCCGAGTACCGATTCATCCCACATTGCTTGCGCTAGGCTTCTTGGATTACGTCCAGTCCATTGCGCCGACTCCTAGTGATCAGCTGTTCCCCAAATTGACTCCGGGGGGAGCCGACGGGAAACGTGGTCACTCATTCTCCAAGTGGTGGACGCGGTATCGGCGTGAGATTGGCGTTTATGAAGCGGGACTGGACTACCACTCTTTCCGACACGGTGTGACCACGAAGCTTTTCGCAGCTGAGGTCGCGGAAGTGTTTGTCGACGAACTCACTGGACACGAGGGTAAGGGAACGAGCCGAGCCGTCTATACGAAGGAGATGCCGCTACGGAAGCTGTTCGATGCGATCTGCAGAGTGGAGTGGCCTGAGGTGACGGTGGCTATACTTCCTTGAATAAGACCGGGAGTGATATGTCGCATCTGTCTTGGACGGACTTATGGCTGTTTATGACCCTTTTGAGTAGGAGGTGGCTCAGAGCGTTGATGCGAACGCCTCAATACCCTCTCGAAATAGCCGGGCACCGTTACGGGCTGCCGGATGGCAGACGTGGTGAGTATCAACGCCGAGCCGTCTTAGGGCGTTCTCCGACACACGACCAATGGCCACGACGCGCACTGTGTTCGGCATCGCTTCAAGCAGTAGCTGTAGCAATTCGAGTCCAGCCCCCCACTCTTCCGACGATGGCCCTCGGTTCTTGAGGGGCTGGCCAGGCGGATATGGGTGCCACGGCACAGCGTTCCAAAGGACCGTGACCTCCTCAAGGCCGTAAGCTCTAAGCGCAGACCAGACTTTCGTTGCCGATCCTTCTCGCCAAGGACGTGGCCGCTCCGAAAAACGCATCTTCATGCAGGTGAGTCGCGGAACTTCACCATCACCGATCTGGCCCTCGGACGTGAACGGAACACCTGAAACGCGACATCCGCGATATCCAGGCGCCTCGCCAACGCACAGTAACGATGGTGACAATGCGCTAAGGTGAGCTGCCAAGGCGAAGCGTCGTCGTGCGACAGCACCGTCGTCTAAGTCATCAGCATTGCGCTGACGCCATGGATCGAAAAGATCGCCGGTTACCCTTGCAGACCATAGGCGATCGAGAAACCGACCGAGATGTTCAGGCTTCGCGGCTGTGCCGGCAGCGTCGACGCATTCAG
>DASZCB010000105.1:0-14669 GCA_035943575.1 Rhodanobacter sp.
GAACAGCACGGTGATCTGCGCGACCTGTTGCTGCGTCCGTTCGCCCAGCGCGACACCGTGGTGATTGGCCCGAACGAGCTGCTGATCACCGCCTATACACGCATGAAGCTGTACGACGTGTCGCAGCTGCCGGTGATGGACGGCCACAAGCTGGTCGGCATCCTTGACGAGTCGGATGTGCTGATGCACGTGCACGCCGATGAGACGCGTTTCCGCGATCAGGTATCCACCGCGATGATGACCAACCTGCAGAAGCTTCCAGTGAGCGAGACGATCGAGGCGCTGCTGCCGGTGTTCGAGCGCGGCCATGTGGCGATCGTGGTCGACGGCGAACAGTTTCTCGGCCTGATCACCCGCATCGACCTGTTGAACTATCTGCGACGCAAGGTGAATTAAACGGTTGATCCGGCGGTTGCGTTGCCACGACCGCCGGTTCACGTCACGAAAGTTTGCCGTAATGCGGCCGGCTCAGAATCGCCGGTGTGGCGAAGCCTTCAGCAGGCTTCGCATCCATCAAAGGGATCTCTGCCATGTGTGGAATTGTTGCTGCCGTTGCTCAACGGAATGTCGCGCCGCTGCTGATTGCCGGCCTGAAGGCACTGGAATATCGCGGCTATGACTCGTCAGGCGTGGCCGTGCTCGACAAGGGCGTGATCCAGCGCGTGCGGGCCAAGGGCAAGGTGCGCGAGATGGAAGCGCGTTACCTCGCCGAGCCGTTTCCCGGCGGTACCGGCATCGCGCATACCCGCTGGGCTACACATGGCGTGCCGAATGAAGCGAACGCGCATCCGCACATCGCCGGTCGCGTCGCCATTGTGCACAACGGCATCATCGAGAACTACGCCAGCCTGCGCAGCGAGCTGCAGGCGCGTGGCCATGTGTTCACCTCCGAAACCGATACTGAGGTGATGGCGGCGCTGATTGATCGGCAGATCGACGGCGGGCTCGGCTTGCGCGAGGCGGTGCTGACCACCGTACGCGAACTGGAAGGCGCCTACGCGATCGCGGTGATCAGTCGCGACGAACCCGACTGCGTGGTCGGCGCGCGCCGTGGCGCACCCTTGCTGATCGGCGTGGGCATCGGCGAAAACTTTCTCGGCTCGGACGCGCAGGCGCTGATCCAGGTCACCAACAAGATGATCTATCTCGACGAAGGCGACGTGGTCGAGATCACCCGCGATGCGGTGAAGATCTTCGCACTCGACGGCCATCCGGTCGAGCGTGTGATGCACGAGAGCGAGTTGTCCACCGATGCAGTGGAGCGCGGCGAATACCGCCACTACATGCAGAAGGAAATTTTCGAGCAGCCGCGTGCGGTCGCCGACACGCTGGAAGCGCGCATCGGCCCACATGGCGTGCTGTCGAACATCTTCGGCATCGATAGCGACACGCTGCTGCAGCGCACGCGTGGTCTGCACATCATCGCCTGCGGTACCAGCTACCACGCCGGCCTCGTCGCCAAGTACTGGATCGAGGAATACGCGCGGCTGCCGGTCAGCGTGGAAGTGGCCAGCGAATACCGTTACCGCGATGCCGTAGTGCCGGCCGACACACTGTTCGTCGCCATCTCGCAATCCGGTGAAACGGCCGACACGCTTGCTGCGATGCGCGAGTCGCGTCAACGCGGCTATCTGGGCACACTGGTCATCTGCAATTCGCCCGAGTCCTCGCTGGTGCGCGAGGCGGATCTGAAACTGATGACGCGCGCCGGTCCGGAAATCGGCGTGGCCTCGACCAAGGCCTTCACCACCCAGCTCGCCGGCCTGGCCTTGCTGACGCTGGAACTGGCGCGCCGCAACGGGCTGGATCCGCAGCGCTACGCCACACTGTGCGCCGAGCTGCAGCATCTGCCGCGCGCGATCGAAAACGCGTTGAAGCTAGAGCCGGCGATCATCGAACTGGCAGGTGAATTCATCCATCGCCAGCACGCGCTGTTCCTTGGCCGTGGCGTGCAGTATCCGGTGGCGCTGGAAGGCGCGTTGAAGCTCAAGGAAATTTCCTATATCCATGCCGAGGCGTATCCGGCCGGTGAGCTCAAGCATGGTCCGCTGGCGCTGGTCGACGAGAACATGCCGGTGGTCGCGGTGGCGCCGAACGGCCCGCTGCTGGACAAGCTCAAGTCCAACCTGCAGGAAGTACGTGCGCGCGGCGGTCGCCTGATCGTGTTCGTCGACGGGGCCGCCGGCATGGACGATATGGCTGGCCACGGCGCGATGCTGCGGGTGGCCTCCGGTGGCAGCTTCATCGCGCCGGCGGTGTTCACCGTGCCGCTGCAATTGCTCGCTTATCACGTCGCCGTGCTGCGCGGCACCGACGTTGATCAGCCGCGCAACCTGGCCAAGTCGGTGACGGTGGAATAGCGAGAACTGGATGGAGAGAAGTGAGTGTGGAAAGAAAATAAAGTCCTTCCCTAGGTAATAAAGTTCTTTCCTAGTAAATAAAGTTCTTTCCCAGATCCGAAGCTTTTCTTACTTTATGCCTCAATGGCCACCTAGGCCGAGCTAAGTTTCCTGATCCAATTGAGGCGGTACGGCTGTCCTTGCTGCCGTTCTGACTGCGGCTTGGCCAAGCTCCTCCGGCGTCGATGCAAATAGCGCATCGATGGCGCGTTGCTGCGTTGTCGTCTGCATCGACAGCACTAATTCCTCCATGTGAACGTGAAGTGATGCTGTCGACTCCCCGTAAACTTGATCCACGCATAACCAGAGGTCTCCGGGCAAACTAGCCCCAAGGAGACCGCAGATGCGCAAGAGCAAGTTCACCGCTTACCGTAGTCGTCGTGCGAGATAGTATTCCTGGGACGTCGAGGTCGATTTGCGACTCCAAGCATCGCGGCGGCCATCTCTGGAGGAATCGATCTGGCCTCCCAGCTTTACCGGCACGACGGGAACTGGAGTTGTGTCAACTGGTGGGAGGTTGGGAGTTCGGCGATAGTCGGGGCAGTTGGAGGCGCAATAACAGGACGACTTGCTAGTCTGCTTGCTGCAAGAGTTGGCATTGCTGCGGAGTTTAGTGCAATCGGTTCCACCGGCCGGATCGGAGAAGAAGCGTTGCAGGAGTTGGGGGGAGAGTCCCAAGTTTATTTCAATTCTAATTTAGGTGGCCGTTATATCGATCAGCTGGTTGATGGGTGGGCAAATGAATCAAAGGTTGGCTATCAGTCACTTAGATCCAGCAATCAGCTTCAGGTCATGAAGGATGTTGATCTGATAAATTCTGGTCAAATTAATGGTTCGACCTGGCATTTTTTCAGAAGCCCCGTAACTGGTCTTGTTGGTCCATCTGGTCCCCTTGGATCATTCCTCGAGCAAAATGGCATAAACATCGTGGTTCATTAATATGAATTATTCAATCATACAGCCGCCTTTTACTTTGAAGTTTCGAGATATGTCGATGGAAGAGTTGAATGGCTACAGGAAATGGTTTATTGAGGTTGTGCCGTCTAGGATTATTGAGCTGCAAGGTGCGATAAATTCAGATAATGGCCTTGAAGTTTGGAAACCGGATTGCAGCCTATCTTCTATTGAAACCTTGGGCTTGTGGCTTTCTCGTCAGGTCGAAACTAGGCCGCGTAAGGCCGAAGAGATCGAACGAATTAAGGGCAGGACGAATTTTGATTTCAGCATTTCCACGAGGGAGCTTACAAACAGGACATTTTCTTTCGCTGTAGATGCAGGGATGTATTTTGGCAAAACGCTTAAAAGTAATTATCGTCATCTTGAATGGGGTCAATCACTTGACGATAAAAAATTCGCTGATTTCGGCCAAATGATATTATCTGGATTCGGACGAGCGACCCTTAACCCTGTTCGCATTGCAGTAAATTTTTGTTATGGTGTTGCTGGCGACGAACGAATGGCTGAGCGCTTCGCTGAGGTTTATAGATATTGGTCGCAATTGGCGAAGACGCCTGGGTGATGGTCGAAGATGACGGGTTTGGCCCAAAGCCCGAAATGGCGAGTTCCCATTACAGGCTGTCAAACATCAGCCGGTTGAAGCTGGAAAACATTTTTCATGGCATCTTCGTCATGGCGCAGTGGAGGTCCGTGCCAAGCAGAGCGGCCAAACTATGCTTTCCATGAGCGGCCAAATTATACTTTCCGGAACATATACTGATCTGAAGTTGAATCTGGTTGATGAAACTTTATTGTCCGGGGTCGTCGCGGGTGTTACGAAGTCAGGATAGGACTTTAGAAATTCAGCGTAGGGTCGTCGTGTGGAAGATCAAAGGCTTACGCGCTTCTTAGGATTGAACCTTATTGTCTGACAACATGCGCGCTCCTGCGATTTCGGGCGTGATGACTCAGGCGCGGCCGTAGACGTCGTCGTAGCGCACGATGTCGTCCTCACCCAGATAACTGCCGGACTGCACCTCGATTAGTTCCAGGGCCACTTTGCCGGGATTGCGCAGACGGTGCTTGCTGCCGAGCGGGATGTAGGTGCTCTGGTTCTCGCCGAGCAGGAACACCTTGTCGTCGCAGGTGACCTCGGCGGTGCCGGAGACCACGATCCAGTGTTCGGCGCGATGATGATGTTTCTGCAGACTCAGGCTGGCGCCGGGTTTGACCTGGATGCGCTTGACCTGGAACCGGTCACCCGCTTCCAGCGAGTCATAACTGCCCCATGGCCGATGCACAACTCGATGCAGCGAATGCTCGCTGCGTCCTGCAGCCTTGAGCTGCTCGACGATCTTCTTGACGTCCTGCGCGGCGTCACGGTGCGCCACCAGGGTGGCATCGGGTGTAGTCACCACGATCAGGTCGTCGACGCCGACGGTGGCGATCAGATGGCGGTCGTGCGACCGCAGCAACGAGTTGCGCGTGTCGATCGCCATCGTGTCGCCTTCGCGCAGATTGCCTTGCACGTCCTTGTCACCGGTCAGCCATAGCGCCGACCACGAGCCGATATCGCTCCATGCGCAGCTGACTGGAATCACCGCAGCGTGTTGGGTTTTTTCCATTACCGCGTAGTCGATCGAATCGTCCGGCACCAGAGCGAACGCATCGCGGTCGATGCGCACGAAATCCAGATCGGTGGACGCCTTGGTATGTGCCTCGCGCACGGCAGCAAGCATCGTCGGTGCATGCACGGCCAGTTCTTCCAGATAGCGTGAGGCCTTGAACAGGAACATGCCGGAGTTCCAATCGTAGCCGCCATCGGCGAGGTACGACTCGGCGGTACTCAGGCCAGGCTTCTCGACAAACTGCTCCACCCGGTAACCATCGCTGCCGATCGCCTCGGCCCGGCGGATATAACCGAAGCCGGTTTCCGGACGATCCGGCCGTATTCCGAACGTCACCAGCCAGCCTTGCGCGGCCAGCGGCATCGCCTGCTTCACCGCGTCGACAAAGACGGTGGTATCGCCGATCAGGTGATCGGCCGGCAGCACCAGCAGCACGGCGTCGGCGTCGCGCTGCAGCGCTTGCAATGCACCCAGCGCGATCGCCGGCGCGGTGTTGCGAGCCAACGGCTCCAGCACGATGGTGGCGTCCTTGATACCGGCTTCCAGCAGCTGGTCGGCGGCGAGGAAGCGATGATCCTCGCTGGCCACCACGATCGGCGCCGCTACGCCAGGCAGCTGGCGGGTGCGCGCGATGGTCTGCTGGAACAGCGTGCCCTTGCCGGCCAGCGCGAGGAATTGCTTGGGCAGATTTTTGCGTGAGACCGGCCACAAACGGGTGCCGCTGCCGCCGCTGAGGATGAGGGGAATCAACATGACTCAGGATCCTGAAGTGGCCAGCTGGCGGATGACATCACTCAGACCGTGCCGCCAATCGGGCAGCGGAAAATCGAATTGCTGCTGGAAGCCGCGATTGTCCAGCAGCGACCACGCCGGGCGCACCGCCGGTGTGGGGAATTCAGCGCTGGTGATCGGGATCACGCGTGGTTGCCGCTGGATCAGCCCATGCGCGGCGGCCTGCTCGAAGATCGCGCTGGCGAAGCCATGCCAGGTGGTGGCGCCGCTGGCGACCAGGTGATGAGTGCCGCTGAGCTGCCGACGTTGTACGGCATCGGCGTGTTGCCAGCGATCGAGTGCCGCCAGGCTGGCGTTGACGATCAGCGTGGTGTCGGTCGGCGCGCCGTGCTGGTCGGCCACCACGCGCAGCTCCTCGCGCTCGGCGCCGAGCCGCAACATGGTGCGCAGGAAGTTCTGGCCATGCGCGGCATACACCCACGCCGTGCGAAACGTCAGATGGTCGGCACCGCTGTCGCGCAGAGCGTGTTCGCCTGCCAGCTTGCTGCGGCCGTAGGCCCCGAGCGGGCCGGTGGGTGCATCGACGGCATAGGGCTGTGGCTGACTGCCGTCGAATACGTAGTCGGTCGAGTAATGCATCACCAGCGCACCGTGTGCCGCGGCCCATGCGCCGAGTACACCGACCGCCTCGCCGTTGACGCGGGTCGCCAACGCTTCCTCCTGCTCGGCCCGATCGACGGCGGTATAGGCGGAGGCATTGACGATCACATCAGGCTGCACGCGGTCGAACAGAACGGGCAGACTGACTGGCTCGGCAAGATCGGCGACCTCGCCGTAGCCACCGGTGGTCAACACGCCGTCGCGACTGGCCGCGATAACTTCACCGTCTTCAATCCGGCCAACATGCTCGAGAAACGTGCGGCCAAGCTGACCATTGGCGCCCAGCAGCAAGATCCTCATGACACGAAAATCGGCAACCGCTCGGGTGCGACGTCTTTCAGCAGCGGTGTCTTGCCGTCCTTGTCCGACAGCAACGGCGCGTTGATCGGCCAGTCGATACCAAGGTCGGAGTCGTTCCAGCGGATGCCGGCATCAGCCTTGGCGTCGTACAGCGCGGTGCACTGGTAAGTGAAGGTGGCGAATTCGGACAGCACGCAGAAGCCGTGCGCAAAACCTTCCGGCACCCAGAAATGGCGATGGTTATCGGCGGTCAGCATCACGCCGATCGACTGGCCGAACGTAGGCGAGCCGCGGCGGATATCCACCGCCACGTCATACACCTCGCCTTCGAGCACGCTGACCAGCTTGCCCTGCGGATTCGGCCACTGATAGTGCAGGCCGCGCAACACGCCGCGGGCCGAACGCGAGACGTTGGATTGAACGAAGCGATGATCGACGCCGGCCTCACGGTACTTTGCCTCGTTGTAGCTCTCGTAAAAGAAGCCACGGGCATCGCCGAACACCTGAGGTTCGAGGATCAATGCACCGGGCAACGCTGTTTCAATCACTTTCATTGTACCGGCCCTTGCTTGGTTAGTTGTTGCAGGTACTGGCCGTAACCGGTCTTGGCCAGCGGAGCGGCCAGTGCCAGCAATTGTTCGGTGTCGATCCAGCCGTTGACGTAGGCGATCTCTTCCGGGCAGCACACCTTGAGACCTTGCCGGTTCTCGATCGTCTCGATGTAATTACCAGCCTCCATCAACGAATCGTGGGTGCCGGTGTCAAGCCAGGCGAAGCCGCGGCCGAGCTGCTCCAGGTGCAGCGAGTCGTCGTCGAGGTAGCAGCGGTTGAGGTCGGTAATCTCAAGTTCGCCGCGCGGCGACGGCTTTAGCGCTGCCGCGTAATCGCATACGCGACCATCGTAGAAATACAGACCGGTCACCGCGTAATGGGACTTCGGTTGAGCCGGCTTTTCCTCCAGCCCGATCACCTTGCCTGCGCTATTGAATTCGGCCACACCGTAGCGCTCCGGATCCTTTACCCAGTAGCCGAACACGGTCGCACCGTGGTCACGCGAGGCGGCGCGCTTGAGCCGCTCGGTCAGGCCGACGCCGTAGAAAATGTTGTCACCCAGCACAAGGCAACTGGGCTTGCCACCGACGAAATCGCGGCCAATCGTGAATGCCTGCGCCAGCCCGTCCGGCGATGGCTGCGCTGCGTACTGGATGTCGATGCCCCATTGCGAGCCGTCGCCGAGCAGGCGCTGAAACATTTCCTGCTCATGCGGCGTGTTGATCATCAACACCTCGCGGATGCCGGCCAGCATCAACGTGGCGAGCGGGTAATAGATCATCGGCTTGTCGTACACCGGCAGCAGCTGCTTGCTGACCGCGCGGGTGATCGGATAAAGCCGGGTACCGGAGCCGCCGGCGAGGATGATGCCTTTCTGTGTGTTGCTCATGAACCCAGGCGCTCCATGCGGTAGCTGCCGTCGAGCACGCGCTGGCTCCATGGCTGATTAGCGAGATACCAGTCCACTGTCTGCGCGATACCGGTTTCGAACGTCTGCGACGGGCGCCAGCCCAGCTCGTCCTGCAGCTTGCTGGAGTCGATCGCGTAGCGGCGATCGTGACCGGGACGATCCTTGACATAGGTGATCAACGACTCCCGGACACGACCATCGGCCAGCGGGCGGCGCGCATCAAGCAGCGCGCAGATCGTCTTCACCACCGCGATATTCTCGCGTTCGGCATTACCGCCCACGTTGTAGGTCTCACCGATTCGGCCCGCTTCCAACACCCGGCGGATTGCGCTGCAGTGGTCGCCCACGAACAACCAGTCACGGATGTTTCTGCCGTCTCCATAGACCGGCAACGGTTCACCGGCCAGCGCTTTCTGGATGATCAGCGGAATGAGTTTTTCCGGAAACTGATACGGTCCGTAATTGTTCGAGCAGTTGGTGGTCAGCGTGTGCAGGCCGTAGGTGTGCTGGAACGCACGTACAAGGTGATCTGAGGCCGCTTTCGAAGCGGAATATGGCGAGTTAGGCGCGTAGGGCGTCGTTTCGGTGAACTTGCCCTCGGCGCCGAGTGAGCCATAGACCTCGTCAGTCGACACATGCAGGAAACGGAACGCATCGCGAGCTGCGCCCTCCAGGCTGCGCCAGTAGTCGCGTGCGCATTCCAGTAGACCCAGTGTGCCGACCACGTTGGTCTGCACGAATTCGGCGGGGCCGTCGATCGAGCGATCCACATGCGATTCGGCGGCGAAGTTCACGATGGCATCGGGACGATGCTCGGAGAGCAGCTTTGCGATCAGCTCGCGGTCTCCGATATCACCCTGGACGAACCTGTGGGCAGGGACTTCTTTCAGCGAGCTGAGCGTGTCCAGATTGCCGGCATAGGTCAGCTTGTCCAGGTTGATCACACGCAAGCCATCGGCCACCGCCTGCAGTACGAAATTGGCGCCGATAAAGCCGGCGCCGCCGGTGACGAGCAGCGTTTTGATCCCTGCGGATGAATTGTTCATCGAGTACGTCCATGGTTTGACAAAAGAGGGGCGGCCGAGGCATCACGGCCGTCCGGCAGACAGCAAATGATGCCTGTTCTTGCCTTGTTGACCAAGCACTGTTGAGCTATCGGCATGGCGTTTTGGCGTGCGAGGGCCTCAGTTTTCCCATTTCTACATGAACGCCAAGTTCTTGCGCCAGTCGGCAACGGCCGGCATAAAAGCTAAGATGCTGGACTTCATATCATGAAGCGGCCCGTCCAGCGGGCTGCAAGGACAGCGATGAAAACTGCCGCAAAGCGTAGCCAACACGGCATAGGAACCCGGGCCATTCATGCCGGCCAGCATCCAGATCCCAGCACCGGCGCGATCATGACGCCGATCTACGCTACATCGACCTATGTGCAGGAAAGCCCGGGCAAGCACAAGGGCTACGAGTATTCGCGCACGCAAAATCCTACTCGGATGGCCTACGAACGCTGTGTGGCCGATCTCGAGGGTGGCGCGGCCGGCTTTGCATTCGCCTCCGGCCTGGCTGCTGCGGCGACGGTGCTGGATCTGCTCGATTCGGGCAGCCATGTCATCGCGATGGACGACCTCTACGGCGGCAGCTATCGCTTGTTCGAAAAGGTGCGGCGGCGTTCGGCCGGGCTGGATTTCAGCTTCATCAATCTGAACGACAGCGCGGCCATGAAGGCGGCGCTCAAGCCCAACACGCGGATGATCTGGGCTGAAACGCCAACCAATCCGATGTTGAAGCTGGTCGATCTGGCCAAGGTAGCCGCGTTCGCCAAGAAACACGGCCTGATTCTGGTTGTGGACAATACGTTCTGCTCACCGATGATCCAGCGCCCACTGGAATACGGTGCGGACCTGGTGCTGCATTCGGCCACCAAGTACCTCAACGGCCATTCCGACATGGTCGGCGGCATCGTGGTCGCCCGCAGCAAGGAACTGGCCGAGCAGATGGGCTTCCTGCAGAACTCGGTCGGCGCCGTGGCCGGACCGTTCGACTCATTCCTCGCGATGCGTGGCCTGAAGACACTCCATCTGCGTATGAAGGCGCACTGCGAAAGTGCGCTGGAACTAGCGAAGTGGCTGGAAAAGCACTCGGCGGTGGAGCGGGTGATCTATCCCGGCCTCAAGAGCCATCCACAGCACGCGCTGGCTAAGCGCCAGATGGACGGATTCGGCGGCATCATCAGCATCGAGGTGAGGGGCGGCCTGAAGAAAGCCAGACGCATGCTGGAACGTTGCGAGCTATTCGCGCTGGCCGAATCGCTTGGCGGTGTTGAAAGCCTGATCGAGCATCCAGCGATCATGACCCATGCCTCCGTACCCCCGGCCAATCGCAAGCGCCTGGGTATCAACGATGGCCTGATCCGCCTGTCGGTGGGGGTGGAAGACCTTGCTGACCTGAGATACGAACTTGATGATGCGCTGCGCTGAAAACGCGGCTTCTTGTTCGCTTCGCCATCATCAATAGCTCAACGAGGACCTTTACCGACAATGGCTGTTCTACGATTCAGTGGCCCCTTTCGCTCGGCCATCCGGCATCGATCCCTGATCGTCGAGCTGACGCGCCGGGAAGTGCACGTTCGTTACCGCGGGGCGAATTTCGGTTTGCTTTGGGCGCTTATCAGTCCCTTTCTGATGCTGGCGGTCTATACGCTTGCATTCGGCAGCATTCTGAAGAGCCGGTGGCCCCAGCCGGCCGATGGCGTACACGATTTCGCTCTCATCTTGTTCGTCGGACTCATCATTCATGGCTTCCTGGCGGAATGCATAAGCCGCTCCCCGACCCTGGTCGTGCATAACCCTAGTTACGTGAAGCGCGTGATCTTTCCCTTGGAGATCCTGCCTTGGCCGATGGTGTTGTCCGCCCTCTTTCATTTGTTGACGAACCTGATTGCGTTCTTCGTGCTTGAAACGGTGCTGGACCGGCAGTTCGTTTGGCAGGTCGTGCTGTTTCCGCTTACGGTGGCTCCGCTGGTGATATTGGCGCTGGGACTGTCCTGGTGGCTATCCGCATTGGGCGTCTATTTTCGGGACATCGGGCAGGTCACCAGTGTGCTGGTTACCGCGCTGCTGTTTACGTCCACGGCGATCATGCCCATTACCTCGGTCTCCCCCAGTTTCCGTCGGTTGTTCGAGCTCAATCCGTTGAGTTTCATCATAGATCAATCGCGGGAGGTGGCTCTCTGGGGCCATCAGCCGGATTGGATCGGCCTCGGGCTGTACGCGCTGGGGGCACTGATGTTCACGTATATCGGGTATGTGGTCTTCATGACGGGACGCAGAGGGTTCGCCGATGTCCTCTGACGTGTCTATTCGTGTTAGCCAACTGTGCAAGTCGTTTCCGGTATACGACAAGCCACATCATCGCCTTATGCAGATGTTTGCGGTCGGCGACGCCAAGAGGCGCTGGTATCGCGAATTCCATGCGCTGTCGAATATCGATTTCGAGATGCACAAGGGCGAGACGATTGGCATCGTGGGTCGCAACGGTTCCGGCAAATCGACGCTGCTCCAGCTGATTTGCGGGACGTTGACGCCGACCCTGGGCTGCGTCGAGGTGAACGGGCGCATTGCCGCGCTGCTTGAGCTTGGCGCCGGTTTTAATCCCGAATTCACCGGACGCGAAAACGTCTTCCTCAATGGAACGCTGCTTGGCTTGAGCCGTGCGGAAATCGAAGACCGGTTCGACGAGATCGTTGCTTTTGCAGATATCGGCGACTTCATCGACCAGCCGGTAAAAAGCTATTCGAGCGGCATGTACATCCGACTGGCCTTCGCCGTAGCGATCAACGTGACGCCCGACATATTGATCGTCGACGAGGCTTTGTCGGTGGGCGACGAGGCGTTTCAGCGAAAGTGTTTTGCCCGCATTGAGCGAATACGGGACCAAGGCGCGACTGTCCTGTTTGTATCCCATTCCGCCGGAACGGTTCTGGAGCTGTGCAATCGAGCGATCCTTCTTGATCGCGGCGAGCTGCTGGCTATTGGCGCACCCAAGCGGGTGGTGTCGCATTACCAGAAATTGCTTTACGCGCCCGAATCGATGGCAAAGGGTATCCGCGAAAAATATCGTAGTGAGTTGATCGAGCGTCCCGGTGCGCGCGCGGACGCTTTGGTTGCCGAACTGTCGCTGGAGGAAGCTTCCGCGCCGGGGGCTTCGACCGGCGAAGAATCGCTGGACGTTTATTTCGATCCGGGCTTGAAGTCGCAGAGTGAAATTCGGTTCGAGGCACGCGGCGGCCGAGTTGAGGACGCGCATCTGGAAACGCTCGGTGGGCAACGCGTCAACGTCGTCCGTTCGGGTGCAGAGTACGTATTCGCGTATAAGGCCATTTTTGACGAGTTGGCCGCGGCAGTGCGCTTTGGCATGTTGATCAAGACCGTATCGGGCCTGGAGCTGGGCGGTGCCATCACGTCCCAGTCCGTGGATGCCATTGATTTCGTCGAGGCGGGGACGACCGTTTCGGTTAAGTTCCGGTTTCGCTGCCTTCTCGCACCCGGCACTTACTTCTTGAACGCGGGCATCCGCGGTCGCGTTGGAGAGGAAGAGACATTCCTCGACCGCGTGATCGACGCGGTGCTGTTTCGTGTCTCTCCCGAGACTGGGCGCCTGGCCACCGGTTACGTCGATTTCGGCGCACAATCGCAATTCTGCCTTGAAGTTGAGGGGAGCGAATGAGCGGAACGGACGTCATGACGCCGCAGGACACCGCCATCCTCGTGTTGGGTATGCATCGCAGCGGGACATCGGTAGCGACAAGGGTTCTGAGCCTGCTCGGCGCCGAGCTGGGGGATCACCTGCTCTCGCCGCAGGCTGACAACAAGAAGGGTTTCTGGGAGCATGCGCAGGCCGTCGAGATTCACGAGCGCCTCCTGGCATCGCTAGGTCGCTCGTGGCACGACATGCGCGAGCTTCCGCCAGGCTGGGAGGATTCTCCGGCTGCGCTCGCGGCAGTGGACGAGATCACCACTCTGATACAGCGAGACTTCAAGGGCAAGCGCCTCTGGGCCGTGAAAGATCCCCGCATGTGCCGGCTGGCGCCCGTATGGCTTGCTGCCTTCCGTCGACTCAGCATTCGGGCCACGGCTTTGCTGATGGTCCGCGATCCACTCGAAGTGGCGGATTCGCTCAAGGCTCGCGACAACTGGCCACACGGCCAGTCCTACGTATTGTGGGCAAGGTATCTGGCCGAGTCCCTCCGCGTCAGTGCAGGCTTGCCGCGTGCCATGCTGACTTATGACGATCTGCTGGCCGAATGGCGCGCCCAGATGGAACGGATTCGCCAGCAGCTTGGGGTGGAATGGGCGGTCGGAGCGGAACAGGCCATCGACGAATTCATCAGTCCAGGCGAGCGACATCATGGCTCGACGGGCGACTCCCATCGGCTCAGAGGCGTTCCGGTGCTTGTCCGGCAGATGTTGCAAGCGTGCAAAGACACCATCTCGACCGGGAGTTGGGCAACATTGGAGGGGCTGGAAGCGACGTTCGCCGCGCTGACAGGATTGTTTGACCAGTCTCTGGACGACGTCATCGTCGCGAGAGACGAGTTTGCCCGACTCTCGCATGAGCGCATGGAGCGGATTTTTCAGCTGGACCAGGAAAACCATCGTCTGACCTCCGAGCGCCGGACCTTCGAGCTGCTGGCCTTGGAGCGCATCGAGAGAATCATGCATCTGAACGCCGAGTACATCGCAAAAGTGCAGCAATGCTCGATGCTTGAGGAGCGTTTAAGGGCAGCCTCCGATGGGCTGGAACGGATGACAGCGGAACATTCTTCGCAATGCTCGATGCTTGAGGAGCGTTTAAGGGCAACCTCCGATGGACTGGAACGGATGACAGCGGAACATTCTTCGCATTGCTCGATGCTTGAGGAGCGTTTAAGGGCAGCCTCCGATGGGCTGGAACGGATGACAGCGGAACATTCTTCGCTGATCGAGGAGCGCGCGGAGGCGCGTTCCCAGGCGGAAGAACGATTGGCCAGGCTTAACGATGCTCTGGTCGCCGCAGGTGACGCGCAGTACGCGGCAGGACAGTCGGCAGGCGAACTGGAGGCTCTGAAAGCGCGGGTCAGGAGTCGCCGGTGGCTAGTCACGCAGGTGTTGCGGCCATCTCGGCATTGATTTTTCGGTTTCGCGTTGTCGAAACCAGGGTGGATATCGGAAATTCGGATGCATCGTGGCCTTTCCATCGCGTTGAAAAGGCTGCCCAACGGTTTATGGAGCAAATAGTGAACCTCATCGAGAAGATCGCCTGGTACCGTCGCAACAAAGGCCTGCGCGCCTTGGTCGACCGGGTGCTCAAGGGGCGGGAGACACCACTGCAGCATGCGCTTGGACAGGAGCCGCGTTCGGCCGGCATGACGCCTTCCGCAGCCGACCTGAGGGCGCTCGCAGGGCAGGTGGTCGAGGTGGATACGCTGATCCGCCAATCGTTTGCGCCGATCCAGCCCTTGCCCATTTACCGCGCGCCTGGTCCGCACGCCCGCATCAACCTCGTGACGGACAGCGT
>DASZCB010000106.1:0-7970 GCA_035943575.1 Rhodanobacter sp.
TGCGCTGGGATTCAGGCGCTATGGCTACACCGAAGAAGCAGGCCGGATCGCACGCGACGTGTGTGGGGCGGGGGGCTTTTTCATGCTGAACCAGCTACCTGAGCTTTATGCGGGCCTGCACCGGGACGCGGCGAATTTTCCCGTTCAATATCCGGGCGCCAATGTGCCGCAGGCCTGGGCTGCGGGATCAGTTTTCTCGCTGCTGCAGGCGATCCTTGGCCTCCAGCCGGATGCGCCGCACAGGATGCTCTATATCGACCCTGTGTTGCCGCCGTGGCTTGGCGATGTGACACTCAGGGAATTGCGCGTCGGCGAGCAAACTTTCGATATCCGGTTCTGGCGCACGGAGGAGACGACACAGTTTGACGTGCTGAGGGGGGACCCGGCATCAGTCGCGTTCCGCGCGATGACCGTATGGAGTGACCTGCTGAAGCGTGACGTCGAAGATGCCCCCTGCCCGTAGGTGGCCGGGCTGCGGCAGCATGCGGGGCTGCCGCTGCACTCGGCAAGTTGAGAACGCGGTCGCAAGCGGGGCCGGCATCACTGGATGGGTAGGTCGCGGGGCCAACCCCATAAGGCCATCGGGCTCGCGCATGTCTGGGTACCCGCGGCCTGCGCGCGTCGAGCGGCGTAAGATGATATCCGGACCTTTTTCGCCAAAGATGACGCATAGTGCGGTACGCCGTGTGGCTCGCTTCGCCAGCAACCAGGGAGAGTTTGCATGAACCCAGCGGTTTCCACCCCACCTACGGCGTCGACGCTGGACGATCTGTGCATCAACACGCTGCGTTTTCTGTCAGTGGATGCGGTACAGAAGGCCGATAGCGGCCATCCGGGTCTCCCGCTCGGCGCCGCGCCAATGGCTTACGTGCTGTGGACCCGTTTTCTCAGACATAGCCCGGCAAATCCAGCGTGGCTCGACCGCGATCGCTTCGTGCTGTCCGCTGGCCACGGCTCGATGCTGCTATACAGCCTGCTGCATATGACCGGCTACGATCTGCCGCTCGAACAGATCAAACAGTTTCGCCAATGGGGGAGTCTCACGCCCGGTCACCCGGAGCGCGGCCTCACACCCGGTGTCGAAACGACCACAGGACCGCTCGGTCAGGGCTTCGCTAACGGGGTCGGCATGGCGATGGCGGAGACACATCTCGCCGCACGCTACAACCGCCCGGGCTTCGACATCGTCGATCACTTCACCTACGGCATCGTCAGCGACGGCGATCTGATGGAAGGCGTCGCGTCGGAAGCCGCATCGCTCGCCGGCCATTTGCAGCTCGGCAAGCTGATCTATCTCTACGACGACAATCAGGTCACGCTCTCCGCAGGCACGGCTATCACGTTTTCCGAAGACCGCGCGCGACGTTTCGAGGCATACGGCTGGCACACCCAGTCCGTCGACGACGGCAACGATCTGGCCGCCATCGGGCAGGCGCTGGACAATGCGCGTGCCGAAACGCGCCGGCCCTCGCTGATCCTCGTGCGCACCCATCTCGGCTACGGGTCACCGAACAGGCAGGACACCTACAAGGCACACGGCTCGCCGCTCGGCGAGGAAGAGGTGCGCCTGACCAAACAGAACCTCGGCTGGCCGACCGAACCGGCGTTTTATATCCCCGAGCCCGCGCAAGCACATTTTCGTCGCGCGCTGGAACAGGGTCAGCGCAGCGAGACTGAGTGGAACACCCGTTTCTCTGCCTATATGCAAGCGTTTCCCGAGCTCGCGGAAGAACTGCTGACCGCGACGCGCGGTGAACTGCCGCCCGGCTGGGACCGCGATATCCCGCTCTTTCCCGCCGACGCCAAAGGCATCGCCACGCGGGTCGCATCGGGCAAGGTGATGAATGCGATTGCGCCGCGTCTGCCGTCGCTGATGGGTGGCTCCGCGGATCTCGATCCGTCCACCTTTACCGCACTGTCCGGCCTCGGTGACTTCGAAGCCCCCGGCGCCAGCGCCCGCGACCGGCAAGGTTCCGAGGGAGGCGGCTGGAGTCGTCCCGGCCGCAATCTGCACTTCGGCGTGCGCGAGCATGGCATGGGTGCGATCCTGAACGGTCTGGCTGCTCACGGCGGGACCATACCGTTCGGCGCGACGTTCCTGATTTTTTCGGACTATATGCGCCCGCCGATCCGGCTGGCCGCGCTCATGCATCTGCGCGTGATCTATGTGTTCACGCACGACAGTCTGGCGCTCGGCGAGGACGGCTCGACGCACCAGCCCGTCGAGCAGCTCGCCAGCCTGCGGGCCGTGCCGAACCTCAACGTGATTCGCCCCGCCGACGCCAACGAAACCGCCGTCGCCTGGCGCGTCGCACTGGAAACGCGCGATCGGCCGACCGCGCTCATCCTGACGCGCCAGAACGTGCCGACCTTTGACCGCACCCGGTTCGCTGCCGCCGACGGCCTACGGCGCGGCGGGTACATCCTCGCGGACGCCCCCGGCGGCAAGCCGGCGCTGATCCTGATCGCCACCGGGTCGGAAGTCGCGCTCGCGATGGCCGCGCGCGAGCGGTTGCTGGCGCAGAACATCGCGGTGCGCGTGGTCTCGCTGCCATGCTGGACGCTGTTCGATGCCCAGCCACAAGCGTACCGGGATGCGGTGCTGCCGTGCTCGGTCGGCGCGCGGCTGGCGATCGAGGCCGGCGTACCGCAAGGCTGGCATCGCTATGCCGGCGAACGCGGCGAGGTGCTCGGCGTGGAGCGTTTCGGCGCGTCTGCTCCAGCCGATGTCCTGTTGCGCGAGTATGGTTTCACCACCGACAACGTCTGCGCACGCGCGCTGGCGCTGCCCCGTTAGCGATGGAACGCGAAGGCGCCTGTCCGTCCGGTGTTCCGGTCTACGCCTCACGTCACGCGCTTCTGCGCTTCACAACTGGATCGGACAAATCGCAGCTTGAACAGTCCCCGCTGGGGCAGCACCACTCCGGGCGTTTATGGAACACGACATGACGTCGCCCGCAAAGGTCGATATCGAAGTCGATAGTCAGGCCGACTCGTGGTTTGCGAAGCTCGGACCAGGACTCATCACCGGCGCAGCGGACGACGACCCGAGCGGCATCGCCACCTACTCGCAGGCGGGCGCGCAATTCGGTTTCAACATGCTGTGGACCGTCCTGCTGACGTATCCGCTGATGGTCGCCATTCAGGTCGTGAGCGCAAGAATTGGCCGGGTGAGCGGCCATGGTCTCGCGACGAATCTGCGGCGCCATTATCCGCGGTGGCTGCTGTACGGCACCGTCGTTCTCCTGCTGGTGGCAAACACGATCAACATTGCCGCCGACCTGACGGCCATGGGTGCGGCCGTCAATCTGCTCGTCGGCGGCCCCACGCGCGCTTACACAGTCGGACTGGGCGTGTTTTCGCTGGCGTTGCAGGTGTTCGTGCCGTACCGCGGGTATGTCCGCGTCCTCAAGTGGCTCACTCTGGCACTGTTCGCCTACGTCGGCGTGATCTTTGCGGTGCAGATCCCATGGGCGGCCGTGGCCGTGCGCACGATACTTCCGCACGGCTCGTGGAGCGCGGGCTACATCACGACGGTGGTCGCCGTGTTCGGCACCACCATCAGTCCGTATCTGTTCTTCTGGCAGGCGTCGCAGGAGGTCGAGGAACTGCACGCGAAGAAAGGACAACAGGCGCTGACGGCAATGCCGTCGCAGGGTCCGGCAAATCTGAGCCGCATCCGCATGGATACAGCGATCGGAATGGCGTTCTCCAATCTCGTTGCGTTTTTCATTATTCTCACCACTGCGGTCACGCTGCATGCCCACCACATCACCGACATCCAGACTTCGGCGCAAGCCGCTTCCGCGCTGAAACCGATCGCCGGCCAGTTTGCGTTCCTGCTCTTCAGTCTCGGCATCATCGGCACGGGGCTGCTCGCGTTGCCCGTACTGGCCGGCTCGGCGGCCTATGCGATGGCCGGCACCTTCCGGTGGAAAAACAGCCTCGCGCTCGAACCGCAACTGGCGAAACGGTTCTACGGGATCATCGTGCTCGCGACGCTCGTGGGCCTCGCGCTCGACTTCACGTCGATCGACCCGATCAGGGTGCTGTTCTGGAGCGCCGTCATCAATGGCGTCACATCAGTGCCGATCATGGTGCTGATGATGCTGATGGCGTCGAACCCGAAGGTCATGGGCACCTTCGTCACGCCCGTACCGCTGCGGGTGCTTGGATGGCTTTCAACCGGCGTGATGGCGGCCGCAGTGATCGCGATGTTCGTTTTCATCTGAGTGGGGACTCAGATCGGCACGCGGTAGCCGTAGAATTCGTGATCCTCGTTGTAGCCACCTTCGCCCGCGCCGAGGTCGGCAAAGTCGTGCACGAACTCGATGGCCGCAATCCACTTGACCATCTTGAAGCCGAGTTCGTTCTCGCAGCGCAACCGCAAAGGCGCGCCATGCAGCACGCTGAGCGGCGCGCCGTTCATCTCGTAGGCGAGGATCGTTAATTCATGCCGCATGTTGGCGATGCTGTGCACGTCGTAGTAGCGCCCACCGTCGCCGCCGTCGGCCAATGAGTAGAACACCGCGTAGCGGGCATCGGCTGTGGGTTTCACCAGATCGAGGACATGACGCATCGGAACGCCGCCCCACCTGGCGACGCCGGACCATCCCTGAATGCAGAAATGCGTGGTGATCTGTTCCTGCTTCGGCATGGCTTTCAGCTCGGCGTATGAGAGCTCTACCGGCTTGTCGACCAGACCATCGATTCTGAGCCGGTAATGCGCAAAACCGTCCTTCACGAGCTGATCGAACCCAGCCGATGCCGGCATCGTTCCGTTGGGCCAGAAGTACGGTGAGATGTCCTGTTCGGTGAGCTGGCTCGTCGGGTCCCACCACTGCGTCACGCTATTGAATGGCCGGGCCATGAACGCGCCGATCCGCTGAACCCGGCGCGCATGACGCAGCGTGAACGGTGATGCCAGCCACCAGGTGACGGCCACCAGCACCATGGCCGGGACGAAGACCAGCACGCCGCTCCAGGTGTCGCCGTTGACGCCAGCGAACATCATGTTCAGATTCGCGCGTGCGCCGGTAATGAACACCAGCGTCACGTGCGCGAGGATATAGAACAGGAACCAGCACAACGCAATGAAATGGATCGAACGCGCCCGCTGCCGGTTTAACGCCCGCCCGACCCAGCCGAGCCGGTTGGAAATCGCCGGGCTCTGCATGAAGCCGGTCAGGATGGAGGTGGGCGCGGCGATGAACACCGTGATGAAATAGGTGATCTGTTGCAGGCTGTTGTAGCGCAGCCAGCTGTGATCGGCGGGGAACGTAAGCGACAGATACTGCAGGGCAGTCGAGGCCGCGTTGGGAATCACTTCCCAGGTCGTCGGCACCAGCCGCAGCCACTGGCCGGTCGTGAACAGCAATGCATAAAAGACGATGCCGTTGATCATCCAGAGCAATGTGATCGAAAAATGCCACCATCTGGCAAGGCCGATGGAGTGACGGATTCCCGGAATGCCCAGCCACCCGGGAAGCGTGACCGAATCGTCCTTCGCGGTCCACACCCGGCCGTCGGGCACCGCCTTCTGGAAACGAAACCATTCCGTGCCGGGCGTGCAGTCACGTTTCCAGTACAGCCGCGGGTGGTCGGCGAGAATCTGGAGTCCGGCGCGAATAATGAACGCCATGAAAAACAGGTTCAGGAAATGCTGCAGCCTGAGCCAGGCGGGGAATCCCGTGGTGACGGCCATCGCGGACGGCGCGATGCCCGGGTAGCGCACGAGGAAATCCTGCACCGCCGGAAGTTGCCGCAATCCTTGCGCGATGGCCACGCCGGTCACGAGCAGCACGAAAGCGAGCGGTAATGCCCAAAGCACGTTGACCCAGCGCTGACCGATCCGGATCCGGGGCACCACGCCTGCCTGCGGCGGCAGCCAGTGATTCAGGCGAACCCGGTCGTCCGCGGCGCTCAGACTTGCCTCCACGGGGTCATGCGGGGGCGCCGGGTGAATATGTGTCATCCCATCTCCTATGGGCGGTCCCGCGACCTGATGGTCCCGCCAGTCGCGCATCAACCGCCTTGATTCAGGTTAGCCGGCCGGCCAACCATGTCTGGCCCTCATGTCTTTGGCTTCGACGTTCGGGCCGCCATTGAGCCGATCAGGAACGTGGACAACCTGTTCAACGACCTGGCGAGCGCCTGGATCGCGCCCGCAATACGTTGATTTCGTCGAGCAGGTCGAGGGCGAGCGCAATGCCTGGCGCGTTGATCTCGAGATCCTGCGCGAGCCGTCGGGCGGTTCGCACGCGTTTCAGCGCAGCGCCGCTGAAACGCCATTCGCGCGGCGTGCTGCCTCGCGGCTCGACTGCGCCCTCTGCGATCCATAACGTCAGCTGTTCTTCCGACGCCCCGCTGGCCCGGCACAATTCAACGAGCGTGAACTCGACGTCTTCCTCGACAATCTGACCTTCCAAAAAGGCCGTCACCGATTCTTTCATGGTCGACCACCCGTAAAATGCGCGCGCGGATCGAAATGAAACGCCTGCCGCATCGCGCCATAGGCCGCCCGCGCGCTGTCGCTGTCGGCCGGCGGCAGCACGATCGTCAATATCACGTACAGGTCGCCCGGCGTCTTCCCTGGAATCCCCTTGCCCTTGAGCCGCAGCCGCCGGCCGCTGACCGACCCCGCTGGCACGGTCAGCTCGACGGAGCCATCGGGAGTCGGAACGGTTACCTGGGCGCCGAGTGCGGCCTCCCACGGCGCCATCGGTACATCGAGCGAAACATCGCGTCCGTCGACACGAAAACGCGGCTGTTCCCGGAACGCGATTTCCAGATAGAGGTCACCGGCTGGTCCGTGCGCCAGGCCGGCGCCGCCCTGACCGGCGAGGCGCAGGTGCTGCCCACCCCGCACGCCCTTCGGAATGGTGACGTTCAGCGTGCGCGGTTGCAGGATGACATGACCGTGTGCATCGAGGACCGGCATTTGCAGCGAAATGGAACGCTGCGCGCCGTGATAGGCGTCCACCAGATCGATCACGACTCTGGCGTGATGGTCCTGTCCGGGGATCGGGCGCTGCGTGCCACGATAGGCATCCTCCAGATCGTCCGCGGTTGCGGCGCCGCGATCGGGTGCCGCGCCATGCCTTTCCGTTTGCCGCGAACGCCCGCCTGTGTGCGCACCGCCGAACATCGCTTCAAAGAATTCACTGAAATCGGCATTCGCGCTGGGCTGGTTGCCCGCGCCGCTGAATTCGAAGCCTTCGTCCCAGTCGGGCGGTGGCTGAAAATCCTGGCCGTTCTGCCACTGGCGGCCCAAACGGTCATAGGCTGCGCGTTTCTCCGTATCCTTGAGAACCTGATAGGCCTCGCCCAGTTCCTTGAACCGGTCTTCCCCGTCGGCCTGCTGGCTGACATCCGGATGATATTTGCGCGCGAGCTTGCGATACGCGCGCCGGACCTCTTCCGGCGTCGCGGCGCGTGGCAATCCGAGAACCTCGTAGTAATCCCTGTATTTCATGCCAGCGTCCGCCTGATTCCGAGTCGTGCAGCCATCGCGTATGGCGTCCGTCTTTTGCCCGTACCTGTTGCGCTTCCATCAGTTCACCGTACCCGCGTGCCGCCAGTCTGTCGCGGCGATCGTCCTCTCGAACTCGACCTCCGCGCGCAGACCTTCAAGATCGCGGTGAACGACAGCCACGGCCAGCTTCCTGCCACCGCGACGGTAGGTGATCGTGCAGTCCTGCGTCCCGGCATCGAGCTGGCCGTCGACCCCGGCCTCATCCCAGCGCTCCGCGTGGCCGATATATCCAAGGCCGAAATCGTACTGCACGGTCCAGAAGAACGGCACGGCGTCGAACCGCTCGCGTCGGCCGAGCATGTTGCGTGCCGCCGTCTGCCCCTGGCGTTCAGCCACCACCCAGTGTTCGACGCGGATGCGCTCGCCGGTGAGCCGGTCCGGCCAGCGGGCAATGTCGCCCGCCGCGAAGATGCCCGGGACGCTCGTCTCAAGGTAT
>DASZCB010000107.1:0-3050 GCA_035943575.1 Rhodanobacter sp.
CATCGCCAGCTACGTGATCGAATTTCTGGTGTGGATCGCGTTCCTGTCGCTGATCCCGCTGTCCGAGGGCGTGCTGCTGGGTTCGATCAATATCGTGGCGATCATGGTCGCCGGGCGCTTCCTGTTCGGCGAAAAACTGACCCGTCTGCGCGTCGTCGGCATCCTGCTCGTGACGCTCGGCGTGGCGATCGTGGGAGTCGGCGGATGAAGCGCTTCTACCTGCTTGGCTTCCTGCTGCTGATGGGTTTCGACACCCTCGCGCAAATCAGTTTCAAGTATGCCGGCACGCAGGCACTGCCGGTGGAAGCCAGCCTGGCGTGGCTGCTGCGCGTGTTCGGCCAGCCGTGGGTCTACGGCGCCGTGATCGGCTACGTCGGTGCGTTCTTCACCTGGATGGCGCTGCTGAAACACGCACCGATCGGCCCCGCCTTCGCCGCCTCGCATCTCGAGGTGGTGTCGGTGATGCTTCTGTCGATCTGGCTGTTCGACGAACACCTCAACACTGCCCGCGTGCTCGGCGCGATCGCGATCATCGCCGGCATCGTCTGCCTGGGCATGGCTGAAAGCCGCGAACACGTACCGGAACCTGCCGAAGCCTGAGCACCGGCTAAGCTGCACAGATGCTGCCCCGCCGCCCTCATGAACTACCACCCACCGCCGGCCTGCCGCTGCAGCTGGCTGACCTGCGTCCGGGTACACCGACACTGGCGGCCGACATCGCCGCGCAACTGGGCACGCCGCCGCTGCAACTGGAATGCTCCGGCACCGCATCGCTGCTGATCGCACTGACGGCCTTGCATGAACTGCAACCGCAACGCCGGCGCGTGGTGGTGCCTGCGTTCACCTGCCCGCTGGTCGCCATCGCCGTGAAACAGGCAGGACTCGAACTGCAGTTGTGCGATCTCCGCGCCGGTCACTACGACTTGGATTCGACCGCCTTGCGTGCGGCCTGCGACGAACGCACGCTGGCGATCATTCCCACCCATCTGGCCGGTCGCGTCGCCGATGTCGACGATGCGCTTGCGGTCGCCCGCAGCGTGGGCGCGTACGTGATCGAGGACGCCGCACAGGCACTTGGTGCACGCCGCAACTGCGTCAGTGTGGGGCTGACTGGCGACGTGGGATTTTTCAGCCTCGCCGCCGGCAAGGGCTTGTCGATCTACGAAGGCGGCCTGCTGCTGGCGCGCGATCCGCTGCTGCGCGAACGGCTCGCGCACACTTCCGCACGCCTGGTGCCGCGCAGTCTCAGCATGGAATGGAAACGCAGCATCGAGCTGCTCGGCTACGCCGCGCTGTACCGACCTAGCGGACTGCGGCTGGCCTACGGCAATCCGCTGCGCCGCGCCCTGCGCCGCGGCGATCCGGTCGCCGCGGTGGGCGACGATTTCCCGTTGACGATTCCGATGCATCGTGTCGGACACTGGCGCCAGGCCGTCGGCGCACATGCCGCCACCCGCCTGCCGGTGTTTCTCGATCAGCTGTCTGCGCAGGCGCAACGGCGATTGCCACGACTGCGCCAGATCGACGGCGTCGAAGTGCTTGACGATCCCACCAACACACAAGGCACTTGGCCGTTTTTACTGCTGATACTGCCCGACCAACAACGCCGCGATACCGCACTGACCGAACTGTGGCAAACCGGCTTCGGCGTCAGCCGCCTATTCATCCACGCGCTGCCCGACTACGCCTATCTCGCCGACGTGGTGTCCACACAGGATGTGCCGCATGCGCGCGACTTCGCCGCACGCAGCCTGAGCATCAGCAACAGCCCATGGATGACTGACGAGGATTTCGACACGATCTGCCGCGCGCTGGAAACCGTGCTGGCCTGAGGTCGAACTGAACCTGTCCTCATTGATCTGCCCCGCCATCTGGATCGGGGATAGCCACAAAACGTCCCGTATCGATATTCGACGCATTATCACTTTGATAGAAACCCGCCGACGTCACCTGACCTGCCCCAATAGCCGTACCAAGCGCTACTGAGAAAGTCTGGGATTGAAGGTTACTTCGCTGCTGGCTTGTTGTGCGAGACCCTGTGACTGAATTTATAAGTCACTGCCCACTTTACGCATGCAAGCCACTCCTCGGTCCAGGTCAAAGTAGTAACTGAAATCTTTTAATGTGTCGGCGCCGAGGGTCAGGTTCGCTGCGCTGGAAGGGCCACTCCTTACCGTCAGGTTCGTTTTCACGGTGGAACCGGCCGCCATAATGGACAAAGGAATTTTGCCGGACTGGACGAGACCACCGCCATAGAGTCCGTTCAACGACCCCCATTCGCTGTTTGCTGGCATATGGTCGATACCAAACGCATCCCCTTGCAACAAGGAGGTCGCTGCATACTCCTATTCCCCCGTATCGAGCGTGCCGACCACCCGGCCGTGATCCGTTTCCACATCAAAAAACACCGCTGGAAATGGCTCGATAGAGGTGCTAAGCCGCGCAGGCGACACGCACTTGGTATCGTCTGACGGTGATAGCACAAGACGATGCCGCGATAGTGCGAATCGCCGCAGGAAGATCAACGCATCCATCCCCAAGATGGGCAACCCGCGCTGCCCGGCCTGCCGCGTTCTGGCTTCCTTGGCATTTTCGATCAGGATCGGGAAGTTGCGTATTGTGGTCGCGCCCATGCCGAAGCGATCCACGATGGCCACCCGATAGGCGTGAGCGATTTGCGTCAGATCCGTCACCGGCTCTCGATAATCCATCCCCCGGAGTCCCAGCTCATCGGCCAGCTCGACGGGGATCATGGAAAAGGGTGCCCCGGTATCAATGACGAAGAACACCGTGACGCCATTAATGGCTATCTGGATATACGGTGAGTAGCCCCAGGGCTGAGGCAACGGCGAGGGGTGCGCGCGGGAAAGTAAGCCAGTGGAATCCTGTCGTTGTAGCGACCGCCTTGAACATACGCAGGCTCGACGTGCTGCAAGTCCTTGAAATGGTCGATCGTCCAGCTATAGGTATCGTTTGGACTTTTATTGACGTCGGCGCGGGTCTTGCCCAACCGGCGATAGAGCTCGGTGGTAGCATCCTGAATATCTTTT
>DASZCB010000108.1:0-1637 GCA_035943575.1 Rhodanobacter sp.
GCGCCGGCCGGGCCGTCGTGAACGGAGCCCGCTATCGCGGTCTCCGCCCTATCGGGCGTCCGTCCCTGTCGCAAAGAAAAATTCGCTCCCGCTTAAAGACCGTCGGCGGAGCGGGCTTCGCCTTGAGGTTGGGACGCGCAAATGCTGCTGATCGAGTGGCCGCCCTACCGCCGAAGAAAAGAACGAGCGCAAACCGCTTCGGCTACGAGGATTGAATGAATGCGAGCAAGTCGGCGTTGATCACGTCAGCATGCGTCGTAGGCATGCCGTGAGGTAGGCCGGGATACGACTTGGGCGTGCCACGCTTCAACAGTTTCACGGAGCGGGCGCCGGTCGTCGGGAACGGACAGATTTGGTCGTCCTCGCCATGCATTACCAAGACAGGAACTTCGATCACGGCAAGGTCGTCGTAAAACTCGGTTTCTGACAGTACCCGGACGCACTCCCAATGCGCGATCGCTGCGCCCATCATTCCCTGGCGCCACCAGTTCTCGCGGATGCCTTCGGACACAACCGCGCCAGGACGGTTGAAGCCGTAGAACGGCATCGTGATGTCCGTGTAGAACTGCGCCCGATGAAAGGCCGTCCCATCGCGGATGCTGTCGACGACGGCCTTCGGCACGCCATCAGGATTCCTCTCCGACCGCATGAACGTCGGAGGGATCGAGCTGATGAGGACCGCTTTGGCGACGCGGCCCTTCCCATACTTCGCCACATAGCGGGTGACCTCACCGCCGCCTGTAGAGTGTCCGATGTGGATGGCGTCCTTTAGGTCGAGCGCCTTTACGACTTCGAAGGCATCGGCCGCATAGGTGTCCATGTCATGACCCTTGGCAGTCTGTGTTGAACGGCCATGCCCGCGCCGGTCGTGGGCGATCACACGATAACCATGGGCTAGGAAGAACATCATCTGGGTGTCCCAGTCATCCGCCGACAACGGCCAGCCGTGATGAAAGAACAAGGCTTTTCCCGTTCCCCAGTCCTTGTAGAAGATCTCTGTGCCGTCAGCTGTCTTCACAAAAGCCATGTCCGTCACTCCACCCAAAGAACCGCGGTGGATCGTATTTGGCAGGCGACCAAAGGCTTGGATTTCTGTGCGCCGCTTGGAAGAATCGTGCTGCGCCTCGACGACTCTGCTTGCGGCAGTTCACCAGCCAGCGTGTTGCCGCGCGTATTGCGAAGGCGTGCAGCCTTCGTAGCGGCGGAAGCGACGCGTAAAGTGGCTTTGATCGGCGAAGCCCACCGCATACGCGATATCGGTAAGCGACATCTGGCCCAGCTTGATCATCGCTTTCGCTCTCTCGAGACGCGATCGTTCGATGTAGGCAGCAGGACTGACGCCGACGTGCTTTCGAAACAGCCGGCTGAAGTGGAACCGGCTCAATCCGGCGGCGCCCGCCAGATCGTCCATAGATATGCGGGTGTTGGGCTGATCTTCGATGTAGGCGAGAGCCCGGCGAAGCGATGCCTGGCCGACGCTCTTTAGTGGCGGTTCGTCCTGTCGCGCCAAGCTGGAATAGCCGCGCAACATATGGATCAGCAAAGCCGTCGCCAGCGACTCGACAAGCACATCCTGCGCAGGATGCGGCGCCCGGTCGAGTTCGAGGCTGAACAGCTTTCCGATAGCCTCGAAGAAT
>DASZCB010000109.1:0-11234 GCA_035943575.1 Rhodanobacter sp.
GCAGCGCGCTGACTTCGGCGCCGTATTCGATGGTGATGGTCGGCTCCGCTTCGAGCCGGCTCGACAGGTAACTCGACATCGATGCCGCCAACGATCGACCGCGCACCAGCAAGCGCACCCGGCTCGCTGTTCGGCTGAGGAACATCGCCGCCTGGCCGGCCGAATTGCCGCCGCCAATGATGATCGCCTCCGTCCCCTTGCTGTAGCGGGCCTCGATTTCGGTCGCGGCGTAGTAAACGCCGGCACCCTCGAACTCGATCAGCCGTTCGATCGGCAGACGGCGATATTGCACGCCGGTCGCCACCACGATCGCCTTGGCCCGAATCCGCTTGCCGTTGTCGAAGGTGGCGCAGAAGCTGCCGTCCGCCAGCGCCTCGAGCTGCGCGACGCGGCGCGGCATGGCGAAACGCGTGCCGAACTTCATCGCCTGGATTTCGCCGCGCCACACCAGGTCGGCGCCGGAAATACCGGTCGGAAAACCCATGTAGTTCTCGATCCGGCTCGACGTACCCGCCTGACCGCCAATCGCGATGTCCTCGGTCACCAGCGCGCAAAGCCCCTCGGCACCCGCATAGACCCCGGCCGCCACACCCGCCGGCCCGCCGCCGACGATCAACACGTCGAAATCCTCATCATCCACCAGATCGAGGTTGAGCCCGAGCAGACGCGCGACCTTGTCCGGCGTGGGATCGACGACGATCGTGTCCCGCCCGAAAATGACCGCGGGACGACCCGGCGCCAGCGCACACGTGGCGGCCACGGCGCCCGCCTCGGTGCTGCCAAGCTCGAAAGAGCTATAGGGAATGCGATTGCGAGTGGCGAATTCGGCGATGCAACGGACGTCGCGGTCGAGCTCCTCGCCGATCAGCACCAGCGCACTGTCGCGTTGCTCGATCTGCCGGCGGCGGCGCGCGGAGAAAACGGTGATGATGATGTCCGACATCTCGGGAATCTGTGACATCAACGTCAGCATCTCGGCGCGTGGCACCTCGATCACGGACGTATCCCGCACGGCACGCATCGGCATGGAGAAGGTGCCGCCGTTGAGGAACGAAATCTCGCCCATGAACTGGGTCGGCCCCAGCGTCGATGGCAGATGACGCTCATCGGTGTAGGCGTTGACGACCTCGATTTCGCCATCGACGACATAGACGAAACGATCGGCCAGTTGTCCCGGGCGCGCGAGGTAGCTGCCGGCCGCGTAGACCACCTGCGTACCCGCCTCACGCAACGCGGCAACGTGCGCAGGGGCCAGCGGGGTACGCTGCATGACTCGCAAATCGTCGCCGATCGATTCCATGGAATTCCGCCTTTGCGATGCGTTCCAGCTCGTCGCCAACCGAATGGACGGCTATCGGGGAAATCACATGGGGCGATCATAGCGCGGCCGATGGGGATGACGCTCGGCAGCTTCTGGCTCTTGATCAAGCTTCTCTGAAAAGGGCGGACCACGATGGCCCGCCGTTCTACCCGGAGCCATTGTGCAACGGTGAGTCGGGGGGCGACAGCCCGCTCGCCAGTAACTGAACCTGACCCCTTTCTCGTCGTCTATCGCTTTAGGCTCTCAGTAACTGATGCTAACCCTCTAGACGCGCCTGCTAGTCCTCACTGGCATCGTCGTGAGCCGTTGCTTCGGTCAGCGCCTGAGTAAACATCTCTGTGTCCGCGTAATAGTTCGGATATGCGGTTCGCAGTTTGTCCAAGTCTTCGACTTTCACAAGCACAGCAAGAATGTCGGGGTCATTCCGCTTTTCTATCTCCAGCAAGGCTGCGGCAGCCATCTCGGCCTCATCCTTCGTATAAGGATCAACCGATACCTGCCACTGTTTTGAATCGAGGACCAGGATTGCCTGATCCGCCTTATGTTTTGCCTTCGTCTTCCAATGATCCATTTCTTTTACGGCGACGGACACGCCGCCGAAGAACCGCCACACACTCAATTCTTCGCATAGTTCACGCAATTCATCTAACAACTCCATCTCATTGATGGGAGTTTCGGGAATGGGACTGGTTCCCTCACGCAATGCGAAAGCACCCGCCGCCAGGGCGAAAAACCGCTTCCATTTTGGATCGCCGTGCGTGTCATTGTGGGCAAACTTCAAGTGTTCTTTGCTCAACACGTCGTAGGTTTCAACCGCAGTCGCCCAGGCATGTTGTAATTGCGTCCGCAACTGCATTTCTACCCGATATCCATTCCACTGCTGCGCCGGTTCCGCCTTCGACTGATACTTGTAGATGTAGTGAATACCGCGATATCCATCCGCCTTTGGCTCATTGATGTAGTCGTACCAGTCTTCAAGCTCATGTGATCGGTTGGGGTTTTTCTTACCTGCAACCGTCATCTTGTCTACAAGCGCATTCAACGCTTCCATATTTGACACCACTGCTCTGCATCCGCCCATGTCGTTCATGGAAGTCAGTCGCATCGTATGCGTCTGATTTCGCCGCAGCTTGCGAATGACTGATGGAATGCGCTTTAGACGTTGCGAAATAAGCGCTGATGTATCGACCTTATGCGCACGCTTTCTCAACGTGTACGCGATGATCTTCAAAGGATACGAATGTGACTCTCGCCACGAATTGATAGTGTCGATTGCTTCGTCGATCCCGTCGGGATCGACGCCATACTCCCCAATCATGTCGGCAACGTAGCGCCCCGCCTTATCGATGGCGGTCTTCGAGAACCTGGTGGGGGCCTTGTAAGTCATGGAACAAACTTAGCAAATCCGGAGGTGCTGGTCTCGGGCACTGTGGGCATGGTCTCTAGAAAAGAAAAGCCCGGCGCTAGGCCGGGCTTTTCGGTTCCTTCGTCGCTTGCAGGCCCAAAAGCAGGCCCACGGCGATTTGCACTTCGTCTGCCGGCAGGTGACCGCACGTAAGCTCTTGTCTCTACAGCAGAAATTTGGCGCCCGAAGTTGGACTCGAACCAACGCCCCTGATAAACATGTGGGAGCTGACATAAGGCTGTAGCGAAATCTGGACAGCGCCTAGATCGAGAGTCAGTAGCACTATTCACCTCAACAGCGATTGACTGCCAATTGCCTAAAGTTTAGCAACGAAAACCTAGCATTTGATAGAAGTTTGCTGTGTTGGTGCTTGGCCCTGAGGGATCAATTTGCGTGTACGGCGACTGCTGAGCGTGTCGACGACTCAATCAACGCGCGCTGTTGAGGCAGACATACCGATTGCAGATCGTAGTTTTCCAGGATCGTCTGACGCGCTTGATCTCGAAGCGCCTGCATTCTGGTGGGATCGTCGCAGACTCGCTGGATCGCCTCGATCAGTTCGCCGGTCGAAAAGAAATCCACCAACAATCCATTCTTGCCATCGGTGATAACTTCCTGAACCGGCGCGGTCCGCGATCCGATCACCAGACAACCTGCCGCCATCGCTTCCATCATTGACCAAGAGAGCACGAACGGGTAGGTCAAGTAAACGTGAGCTGTCGACACATGCAGCACACGCAGAAAGGTCGAATAGGGCAGCTTTCCAACGAAATGCACGCGGCTAGCGTCATAGCGTCCTTCGATTTCCGCCAGGTATTTCTCGCGATACGAGCCCCTGGCCAAGCGGCGACCATAGGAAACTTCGTTGCCGCCGACAATGATCACATGGGCCTTCGGCCGCGCCTTGAGCAAATCTGGGAGTGCCCGGATGAAGGTATGAAAACCTCGATAAGGTTCCAAGTTACGACTAACGAAGGTGATGACTTCGTCATGCCGCGTCAGCCGTAGATGCTTCTGCGGAAACTGGACAAAAGCCTCGGGATCGGGGGCGACTGCATCCGTATCCACACCATCGTGGATGACTTCGATCTTGGGCTGATATGTCAATGGAAAGCGCGTCCTCTGCCAGAGTGTGGGGGCGATTCCAATGTCTGCCTGCTCCAGAGCCATCAGGTGATGGAGATTGCGTACGCGCAGGCGCAGAACATCCTCGGCACTGCTGGGGAATTCCGGGTCGAAGTTAAAGTCCTGTCCCGACGTGTGGTAGTAGAACTCGCAGAAATGGATCAGCTGGGCGCGCGGAAAAACGTCCTTCAGGAACAACGTTTCGCCCCACCCGGGGTGCGCGTACACCACATCGGGGTAGAAGCCTGCCTTCTTCAGCCGCAACAGGGCCGTGAGCACCATCTGCCCTCGCTGCACCGCGGCCTCCGTGGTTCGCAGCGTCGGAAGCGTCGTTGCTGAGATTGCCGGGGGCGTCTCGTAACCGACCAACCGCACGCCGGGAACCGGCGTGCGAATGTTCTCCCGAAGGCGCTTCATCTCCCCTAGGCCTACCACTTGGCACCCCGGTTGCCGGCCATAGTGAACCAGCAGATGACGGTACTGTCCGGGTAGGTTTTGATGGATTAGCAAAAGACGCACAGCGATTTACCGTCCTACCTTAGGTTGTGAGCAATTCGAAATTGTGTGAGCGTCGCAGTATCAACGCTCGTGCAGGCTTTCGTTGGCGTGCTGAATAAGCGGACTTAACAGGTAGCTGATGATGCGTCGGCGACCGGTCTTGATTTCGGCAGTCACGGCCATGCCCGGCGTCAAACGAATACGCCGGTCGTCTATTTGCATGGTGTCCTGCGGCAGAGCCATTTCTGCGGTGAAGATCAGCCCGAGCTTGTCATCCTGCTTGGCATCATTGGAGACCTGCACAACGGTGCCATGGAGCGTCCCGTAGCGGGTAAAGGGGAAAGTCTCGACCTTGATTTCGGCACGTTGACCTTCCTTGATGAAGCCTATGTCCTGATTGTCGATGATCGCCTGCACCAGCAAAGTCCGACTGTCGGGCACCAAGGTGATGAGGGTCTGCGCCGGTGTCACCACCCCGCCCACGGTATGCACAGCCAGCTGTTGCACCGTGCCATCCACCGGTGCAGTCAACCGCATCAGGCGTTGATGTTGATTCGCCTTGGCCAAATCCTGCACCAGGCTATCGGCTTTCTGATTGTCATCGTGGAGTTTCTCCAGCCACGTGCGACGCACATCGGTCACATAGGCGTCACGTTTGCGTGAAGCGGAATCCAAGGTCGCCTGAACCTCCATCCGCTTGGCCCGTTGCGCCGCTAGATCCTGCTCCATCTGGATTACAGCCTGTTGCTCGTTGTAGTAGTCGTGTTTGCCGACATATCCTTTGCCCGACAATTCGGCATAGTCCCTTTCTTTGCGCTGCTCGATTGGCAAAGTTCCATCAAGTTTGCGGATCTCGTCATCGGTCTCGTGCAGGCTCGCGACGGCTTGCGCTATGTCGGCCTGCATCTTGCTCATGTTGCTAATGTAATCGGCGTACTCGCCCTCCAAAACATGCTGTTCCGAAGTCAGAGCCTCTGGCGATCCCAAAGCAGGACTCGACACCAGTCTCGGAGCACGATGATGATCAATCGCATCAAGCATGGCCTGAGCACGAGCGATTTCGTTACGGGTCGCGTAGAGATCAGACTGGGCGCGTGCGCCGTCGGTGATTGAGTCGGTCGCATCCAGATCGATCAGTGGATCGCCCTGTTTGACACGTTGCCCATCTTTCACATGGATCACGGTCACTACCGCCGTATCCTGCGACTGAATCGTTTTGACGTCCCCACTCGGGATGATCTTGCCTGGCGCGGTGGCCACCATATCGACCTTGCCAAAACTAGCCCAACCCACAGCGATCACCAGCAGGCCGATTATCACCACCATCGCCACGCGTGGCGCCGGGTGCGCCGGCGTATCGCGCAGAGCCAACGCTGCCGGCAGGAACTCGCTCTCGTGGCGCAATCGCGGCACCGTATCCAGTTCGTGTCGCATACCCCACACCGTAGTGAATACCAGGGTGTAGCGACGACAAAGATCACGCACAGCTTGCAGGGTATTCATGCTTGCTGCAGCCGATAGAGCCGGGCGTAATGACCTGCTTGCTGTTCGAGCAATTCGCCATGGCTGCCCTGCTCCACGATGTGACCGTGATCCATCACCACAATCCGTTGAGCATCGCGTACGGCGGAAAGACGGTGTGCAATGATGATGACTGTTCGCCCCTGACAAATAGCGCGCATATTGGTCTGGATGATGCGTTCTGATTCGTAGTCGAGCGCGCTGGTCGCCTCATCGAAGATCAGAATGCGCGGGTTAGTTATTAGCGCACGGGCGATCGCAATGCGTTGCCGTTGACCACCGGAAAGCGAAGAACCCTGCTCTCCTACGACCGTGTCGTAGGCCTCGGACAACTCCAGAATGAACTCGTGAGCGCCGGCCAACTTCGCCGCCGCAATCACATCCTCCAGCGGTACCCCAGGATCGGCTAGGGCAATGTTCTCGCGCACGGTCCGATTGAATAACACGTTCTCCTGCAGCACCACACCGATCTGGCGACGCAGCGAAGACACCTCCACCATGGCCAAATCGATGCCGTCGATCAGTACTCGACCGCGATCAGGCACATATAGGCGTTGTACCAGTTTGGTCAGTGTGCTTTTGCCAGAACCGGAGCGCCCCACAATACCGATCACCTCGCCGGACTGGATCGCAAGACTGATGTCCTGCAAGACTTCCGGCGTGTTCGGTCGATAGCGAAAACTGACGGCATCCAACTCGATGCGTCCTTCCAGCGAAGGCAAAGGGCTGCGATTTGTTCCAGGAGCTTCGGTCGGTGTGTTGAGGATGTCGCCCAGACGCTGCATGGAAATGCCGGTCTGTTGAAAATCTGTCCACAACTGGGCGATCCGCATGATCGGTTGCGCTACCCGGCCGGCGAGCATATTGAAGGCAATCAGCTGGCCCACTGTCAGCTCACCGTTGATCACCAATCGTGCGCCCATCCAGATGGTGATCACGGTGACCAGCTTGCCCACGAAATTCACGCCTTCGCGAGCCAACGTTCCCAAGGTCGTCGTGCGAAAACCGGATGCCACATAGCCAGCCACCTGGTTGTCCCATTGCCGCGTGATTTGTGGCTCTACGGCCATGGCTTTCAGGGTCTGGATACCGCTGATCGTCTCCACCAGAAAAGCCTGATTTTCGGCCCCGCGATTGAACTTCTCGCGCAATCGCGCGCGCAACGCCGGTGTCAGCAGAACTGAAAGCAACACGTAGAGCGGCAACGATGCGACCACGACCAGCGTCAACCAGCCGCTGTAGAGCAGCATGACGCCGATAAAGACGAACGAAAAGAACACATCCATCACCAAGGTGATGGCATTACCGGTCAGGAAGTTGCGGATATTCTCCAGCTCACGGACTCGCGCCACTGAATCGCCCACTCGGCGGGCCTGAAAATACGACAACGGTAACGCCAGCAGATGTCGAAAAAGGCGCGCACCGAGTTCCACATCGATCCGGCTGGTGGTGTGTGAAAACACATACGTGCGCAGACCGCTTAGCAGCGATTCAAAAATCGAGCAGAACAACAGCCCTATCGCAATCACGTCCAGCGTGGTCAGGCCCCGATGCACTAGCACCTTGTCCATGACCACTTGGAAAAATAGTGGTGTGACCAGCCCGATCAGTTGCAGGAAAAACGAAACGACAAGAATCTCGCCAAGCAGCTTGCGATACTTCACCACGGCTGGAATGAACCAGCTGAAATCGAACCTGGCGTATTCCCCGGCGATCGAAGCGCGCGACGTGAACAAGATCAGCTGACCCGACCATCGCTGCTGCAATTGCGCATGGGACAGTACCTGCGGCTGGCCACTGCGTGGATCGTGGATCAACACGCTCTGTTCATCGGCTCGCGCCAGCACGAAAAAATCACCCTCCGCACCCATCGCCAACGCAGGCAAAGGCAGCTTCGACAAGCGTCCCATGCTGGAATGAACCTGTTTGGCCTTCAACTGCAACGCCTTGGCCGCCAGCAAAATTTCAGTTACTGCAAAGGGCCGGCCATTTTCCTGAAACGTGTGGGCAAGCTGCGTTGGATCAGCCGCCACACCGTGAAATCGAGCCAAGACGACCAGACACGCCAATCCGCTGTCGACGGGCGATGCCGTCCCAGGTGCTTCCGTCACTCTCTTCCCCTTCTGTCTTCCCGACATGCCCCCTCCTTAGCTTTAGCGAAGAAGGGGCATGTCGTCGTAATGATCAATCAGTGCATCTGGACCGCTAGCGTGATCGCGTAAGCCTCCGAGACCGTCGGCGGCAAGGAGCTGTCTGTGGATGCCGCAGGATTGAAGGATGCCATCGCATTAACCAACTGCGCATGTGCCAGGACCGCGGATCCAAACGCCGCATGGCTGGCAGAAGTGTGGTCACCAGACGCTGTGGCCGGTGTCCATGCCGCCAAGGCCTGGTCCAGCGTGCTGAGCGACCACTGAGTGCCATCCTGCCATTTGATCTGCGCGACATCCGTTCCGCCCTGCCCTGCTCCCTGTAGCGTCCCCTGGGCGATCAAGGCCTTGACCATGTCGTTTGCCGCATTGGCCGTGCGATTCAGCCGCACGCCATGCAATGGTGTCGATGACATACGCTCCTCGGCCGGCAGCGCATGGAAGCCGAGCGGGACCGATCCGCTACCGTCGCCATCCGGGCTGGCCGGTGCCCACACAGTGGCATCGTTCGCGTCACTGGTGATCGGATCTCTCGGAGTACCCGGGCGAGCGTCGGTCGAGGCATTAAGTGCCGGGGCCACTTCGCCGTTCGGCCTGGGATTGCTGCTCCGCACGCCCTGCGGTTCCGATGCAGCACCGGCTGCCGCGGGCGCCTGCGGGATGGCGTCGTCGTTTGTGCCGGGCGAGGCCGTCACTCCATTCATGTCACCGGGGAGACTCCCATGCAACTTCGCATTGGCATGGTGCACAAGCGATACCTGGTCATGCTTGCCTGGCAGGTTGAGGCCTGCGTTCGTCGTTGCATCCATCAGGGTGCCAATCTGGGCCAGGTCACTGCGCGACGGGAGGTCGGCAAGATGCGTGCCCTTCCAGGCGGTTGATGTCGACCCATGTCTCGTGGCGTGGGCCACCTGCGTAGTCGCGGTCCGTGTACTGACTGCGGCGGACGTGGCCATGCCGGCCATAGCCGGCGCGCTCGATGCAAACTGCTGGTTGATCTGCGTTATCGATACGCTGCTGCCATCCGCAAAGGTCAGCGCGCTGAGGTCGCTACTGATCGGCGCTCCATTCACGAAGTGATTGGCTACGGCGATGGTGCTGATGGTGCCATTGCTCGCGGTCACCGTGATGGCTAAATTCGCCCCGCTTTGCGCATAGCTCAATTGGCTGGCATCGATGCCAGCTTGGAACTGGATGGTGTTCGCCCCCGATTCCGCGGATGACGTTTCGATCGTGGTCGATCCGAAGCCTGGTGCGAAGCTATAGGTCTCGGTGCCTGTGCCGCCTTGCATGACGTTGGTGCTCGTGCCGGCGATCATCAGGTCGGCACCGGCACCACCCACCATGGTTGTTGCTCCAGCGCCGCCTACCAGTGTGTCGCTCGCGCCATCGCTAGTTAGCGTGTCGTTGCCTGCGGTTCCAGTCAGCGATTCATTGCCTGCCGAAGCGATCAGGTGCTCATCGAACACTTGCAATGGCTGCGTGGGATTCGGAGTCCACATGGACCCATCTGCAAAGGTAATGCGTTGCAACTCGCTGGCTGCATTGCCGTACCACCCTTGCAGATCGATGCTTCCACCCACCGTGTCCGAAATGATCAGGTCGCTGCCCTGCGCCTGAAGTCGGATATCTTGCGCTCGTATGCCGGCACCGAACGACAAGGTACTGGACGCATTGCCATTGATCGTGTCATTACCCAAACCAGCATTCGCAACATAGGACTGGTTGTTGCCGCCAGCCTCAATAAGATTGTTTCCGCTGCCAAGCTGAATGACGTTGTCGCTCGCTTGCGCATTGACAGTACTCTGGCCGGAGCCGAGGTCGATGCTGTCACCACCTCCGCTCAAGGTGAACGTGTCATTGCCTGTGACGCCAGAAAGCGTCGTAGATGCGAGAGCAACAATCGCCACGCCGCCGGCGATAGTGCTGCTAGTTGCACCCGACCAGGGCGATGCTTCAAGAGCGTCAATGCCACCAGGAAGTATCTGAACTGTCTCGTTAGGCGCAGACGCGATGAGCGAATTCACTGTATCAAGCGACAACTGCTCGCCATCGGAGAACGTCATCGCCTGGATGTTTCCTGTGGGATTGCCGCTCGCATCGAAATAGTTGAGGACGGATACTTCCTCGCTGCTTGTCCCGTCGTTCGCCACGATCTCGAGCGTCGTGCCCGATGTGCGGGTAAAGGTGAGATCAGAAAGCGTGATATCACCGCCAAAATTGATTGCGTTGGTCCATAACTCATCTACGTTCGTTGAGATGACGGTTTGGCCGTTGCCCTCAGGTATTCCCACCGACGATTGCGCCTGAGCACCCGGATCGATTTCATAGGTCTCGTTGCCTATGCCACCTTCCATGTAGGTATAACCCGTGCCGGCGATCATCCAGTCGTAGTAACCACCGCCGACCATGGTGGTTGTTCCGCCACCACCGATAAGAGTGTCGTCGCCGTTATCACTCACAAGCGTGTCGCTGCCGGAAGCGAGCGCGGCCAACTCGCGGCTCGGGTCTACCCCCGCCGATATCGATACTGGACTACCCCCCTGATGGAACTGCTGATTGACTTGCGCCATCGTAATGACGCTGCCATCACCAAAGACGATTTGCCCAATATCCGTTTGGGCTTGGCCATTGACAAAATGGTTCGGCAGCAAAATCGTGCTGGGCAGCCCATCGGGACTCACCGATCCTGCTACGGTAATCAGCAAGTTGGCCCCTACGCTGGAGAACGTCAGATTCCACGGGGCTATCGCACCCGTGAACTGGATGCTGTTGCTCATGGCCGCGGCATCGACAACCAGCGTGTCGTGACCAAAGCCAGGGTTGAACTGATAGGTCTCGAAGCCGGAACCACCGGTCATTAGTGAGCTGCCAGCTCCGCTGACCAGCGTATCGGCACCCGACCCGCCTGTCAGCGTGTCGGCGTCGGCATTCGCTTCCAGCAAATCACTCCCGTTATCGCTGGCCAAAGTGTTGGCAGGGCCCGCGGTCAGAACGGTCGCTGGTGCCAGAACTGGGTAATGCACCGCCGCTCCACCGGATTGGGCGAGCAGATGGTCAGCTGCACCCATTGACACGTTTGTGCCATCGGCGAACTCGATGTTATCGACGTCGTTGTAAGCCAGGCCGGCAGAGACGTGGCTGGGCAGGAGAATGGAACTATTGCTCCCGTCAACGGATATCACCATGTCGCCCGAGCCGTTCAGGCTAAACG
>DASZCB010000110.1:0-3353 GCA_035943575.1 Rhodanobacter sp.
TGAAATGGAAGTCCAGACAAAGGACGGCGTGAAGCTGATCCGCTTCGAGCACGCCATCATCGCCGCCGGCTCGCAGTCGGTGAAGCTGCCCTCGTTCCCGTGGGACGACGAACGCATCGTCGACTCCACCGGCGCGTTGGAGCTGAAGGACATACCGAAGAAATTGCTGGTGGTCGGCGGCGGCATCATCGGCCTGGAAATGGCCACGGTGTATGCCGCGCTGGGCAGCGAAGTGACCGTGGTCGAATTCATGGACCAGCTGATCCCCGGCGCGGATGCCGACCTGATCAAGCCGCTGGCGCAGCGCATCGGCAAGCGACTGAAGGGCATCCACCTCAAGACCAAGGTGGTCGAGGCCAAGGCCACCAAGAAGGGCATCGAGGTCAGCTACGAAGGCGACAGCATCCCCGCGACCACGCTTTTCGACCGCGTGCTGGTGTCGGTAGGCCGCTCGCCGAACGGTGGCAAGATCGGCGCCGACAAGGCTGGCGTTGCGGTGACCGATCGCGGCTTCATCAATGTCGATTCGCAGATGCGCACCAATGTGCCGCACATCTTCGCCATCGGCGACCTGGTCGGCCAGCCGATGCTGGCGCACAAAGCTACGCACGAGGCGAAGGTCGCCGCGGAAGTCGTTGCTGGACAGAAGAGTCACTTCGATGCGCGGGTGATCCCGTCGGTCGCCTATACCGATCCGGAAATCGCCTGGGTCGGCGTGACCGAGCGCGAGGCGAAGGAGAAGGGCTTGAAGATCGGCGTGGGCAAATTCCCGTGGGCGGCCAGCGGTCGCGCGATCGGCATCGACCGCACCGAAGGCTTCACCAAGCTGCTGTTCGACGAGGCCACCCACCGTGTCGTTGGCGGCGGCATCGTGGGCGTGCATGCCGGCGACCTGATCTCCGAAATCGCGCTGGCTATCGAGATGGGTAGCGAGGCGGCCGACATCGGCCTCACCATCCATCCGCATCCGACCCTGAGCGAATCGGTTGGCATGGCGGCGGAAATCTACGAAGGCACCATCACCGATCTGTACATGCCGAAGAAGAAATAAGCGTAGCGAGAAGTGCCAAACAAAAAGCCCTGACATTGTCCGGGCTTTTTTGTATTCGACTTTTTGGATGACGCGCAGGCAAGAAAGCGTGATGTTTAGCTCTTGCTGCCCGCTCCGTCCGGCAGCACTTGATTCAGCTGCGACTCGACCTGTTGCAGATGTGACTGGGTTTCGGTCGACGTGATGATCATCTGGCGTAGCACCGACAGGAATTCGATCGGGTCGATCTCGCGTCCCAGGTCGATCCGGGTGCTCAGCGTAGCCAGCATCGGCGCGTTGAGAAACAGTGTGCTGTCCTGGGCCATCCAGCTCGCCGCATCGCGCTGCTTGCTGTAGGCGGCAGAATATTCGCTCAGAGTGGCGCGGTCCATCCAGGTGGCGGATTGGTTGGCCACGGCGACGTCCCACGCCTGATTGGACAAAATCGGCCAGTCCAGGCTGATCTTGAATTCGTTCTTGAGCGCCTGGATATGCTGGTTGATCGCGGCATCGGTCTTGCCATCGCGCACGTCCTTCGCGATGGCGTCGTCGAGCTGCTTCAGCGAGGCAAGCCGTTGCTTATTTCTTCGATACGAGCCGCGCACATCGTCCAGATTCGCCCGCAGCTCCGCCGTGATCTGGCGGCTGGCCAGCGCGGCGGCATGTGTGTGATGAGTATGTTCGATCCACGCCTCCAGTCCCAGCGCGGTGAGGATACTGAGCACGATCATCAGGTAGTGCTTGGCGAAATCCTTGAAGCCGCGCATGGGCAGTTTCTGTATTTCGAAATGCATGGAGTCGCTCCGGGCAGTGGATCCGCGAACGCGGAGCTTACCCGATCCCGATTCGTGCGAGGTCATGGCGCGCCGGCGCCGTTCGGCGCATGAGCCGTCGCGATATCCCGCGTAACCCGCTATGGATGGATTGACCGGGTCGTCACGTCCATCGGGCTATTCCTGTGCATCATCGAGACGGAGCAAGCTCATGAACAAATCATTGATTCTGATTGCCTCGCTTGCCTTGGCCATGCCCGGGCTCGCCACGGCGCCTGCGCAGGCGCAGGGACGTCATCGTCGCGTGGTCTGCGAGAACGTGCAGGTCAAGCACAACGGCTCGAAGGATACTCATCGCATCATCGGCACCGGTATTGGCGCGGTCGCGGGTGGGCTGCTGGGCCACCAGGTGGGCGGCGGCAAGGGCAAGACCCTGGCTACGGTAGGCGGCGCGGTGGCTGGCGGTTATGTCGGCAACCGCGTGCAGAAAAATGCACAGGATCGCAAGACCTACTACACCACCGAACGCCGCTGTCACGACGTCTACGATTGATCGACTGGGCCGATCGCGCGTTTTCGATCTATGGATGACGCAGCCTGTTAGCCGTACGCTGCGTCATTCCTCCGTCGATGATCCAGGCCCGCCCGATGACTCTGAAGATATGCCTTGCCGGCGCCACCGGCTGGGCCGGTTCCGAACTGGCCCGCGGCATCGCTGCCGCCGATGATCTGCAACTGACTGCTGCGGTGGCGCGGCGGCATGCGGGACAGCTGCTCGGCACCGTGCTGGACGAACCGAAGCTCACCGTCACCCTTTCGGCCAACGCCGCTCAGGCACTGGCGCATCCTTGCGACGTTTTCGTCGAATACACCCGGCCGGAGAGCGCGAAGGCCAACATTCTCGCCGCGCTGGAACACGGCGCGCACGTGGTGGTAGGCACATCGGGCCTCACCGACGAAGACTATGCGCAGATCGACGCCGTCGCGCGGGAACGCCGGCGCGGCGTGCTTGCCTGCGGCAACTTCGCGTTGACCGCGGTGCTGCTGATCAAGTTTGCCGAGATGGCGGCGAAGCTGATTCCACAGTGGGAGATCATCGACTACGCCTCCGCGGGGAAGCCGGATGCGCCCAGCGGCACGGTGCGCGAACTGGCCGGGCGGCTGGGCAAGGTGCGCCAGCCGCGGCTGGAGGTGCCGCTGGAGCAGACCGTCGGCATGCGCGAGACGCGCGGCGGCACGCTGACCGGCAGCCAGGTGCACGCGGTGCGTCTGCCCGGTTTCGTGATCGGCGTCGAGACGATTTTCGGCATGCCGGATCAGACGCTGACCCTGCGCCACAACGCGGGCAGCAGCGCGAAACCTTATGTGGATGGTGCGCTGCTGGCGATCCGCAAGGTGTCTGGCCTGGTCGGCCTGCATCGCGGGCTGGATGCCGTGCTGGAGCTGTAATGCACCCATGTTACGGGGCTGTAGGAGCGCACCCTGTGCGCGATGATCTTCGTCACGTCGCCAAAAAAGCATCGCGCACAGGGTGCGCTCCTACAGGTGAT
>DASZCB010000111.1:0-5090 GCA_035943575.1 Rhodanobacter sp.
CGAACGAAGCGCTCCTCAATTGAATTCTGCATGCTTCCTCCTGTGTCCAGTTTGCTGTGGCGGCGAGGGGAATTGCTGTGATCTAGCGCACACGTGTTCGGTGATATGGATCACTCACAGGCCGTCAGGAGCCGCCGCACGTGTCGTGCGATCTGCTTCTCTTCTTGAGAAGTTGCTACTCGGACGGTACACGTGCTCCCGTCCTTGGAAATGATCGGATCTGGGAGTGCATTACGTGCATCGTCTATCTCAATTCCAAGTAGACTCAACCGACGGCAAATATTGGCGCGCAACTGCTGGCTGTGTTCGCCAATAGCGCCTGTAAACAACAGTAGCTCAAGACCACCGAGCACCACGGCATAAGCAGCTACCATCTTTGCGATCGATCGGCAAAAGATATCAATCGCGACCTGTGCATTGCGTTCCCCCTTCGCTGCTGCAAACTCCAGTTCGCGCATGTCATTGGTGCCACCGAATGCCGCTAAGCCACAATTCTGATTCAGCATGGATTCCAACGTATCAGCGTCCAACTTCTCCGAACGCATTAGAAAGAGGACTACGCCAGGATCAAGATCTCCAGTACGGGTACCCATCACCACGCCTCCTGTCGGCGTCAAACCCATACTTGTATCGACAGATACACCATTCTCCAAGGCCGCCAAGCTGCATCCACTGCCGAGATGAGCAATGACAGTACGTGGTGGCAGCCGCTCGCCTAACTGGTGAACGATCGACGCAAAAGACAGCCCATGGAATCCATACCTGCGTACGCCCTGTAGAAAAAACCTCTCTGGAATAGGGAACCGAAAGGCGCTTTCCGGCAACGTCCGGTGAAAGACAGTGTCAAAACATGCAAATTGCGGCGACGCCGGATAAAGCACAGCGATATGACGAATCAACTCAAGCGCCCGCGGGATATGCAGCGGTGCGAACTGCAAAGACTGTTCGAGCACTTGAAGGACCTCGGGAGTGATCCTCCGATGCTCGACCAGGTGCGGACCGCCATGCACCATACGATGCCCGATTGCGAGCGGAGCCGGCCAATCCGTTTTCTTGAGTTGTGGCGTAATGCAGTCCAGCGCCTCTTTCTGTGAAGCAAAGCTCCGATTCTCTGCATACGACGTCGTACCGTCGGCATTGAAAATTGATAGACGGCCACATTGCTTGCCTATCCCCTCGACAGTGCCGGTCAACACCGGATCCTCGTCGCCCCGCTGCTGGAGGAATAGGCCAAATTTCAGGGAAGATGAGCCGCTATTGATAACCAGGATCGGCTTCATCCTTCATCACCGCGGGTATTCCTCTGCATGCACACCGACACCACGCCACCACCGGCAGCCCATCCGATCGTGAGCTTGCGGAACAGATGGCAGGTCACAGTGAGCAAAAAGGGCGAGGGACGTAAAAGGAGAGTATTCATTGCAATTCCAACTGAACAATTATGAGAATCAATAAATATGAGATGGAGCAGACAGCGCAGGCCCCACGCATCCGCCGCTGCGAATTCAATGTCCACTCCCGTTGTCCTTCCCAGCAAGCAGGGAAGCAACGGCGCATGAGGCCACGCGAGATTCGGCGGAATCTGCGCGACTTGTCAGAATGATAGGGACCTTTGCGCCGAGAACGATGCCGGCAAGACGTGCTCCTCCCAGATACTCGAGCTGCTTGGCGAGCATATTCCCTGATTCAAGATCCGGCACGATCAAGACATCAGCCTTACCCGCCACGGGCGAGTCCAATTTCTTGACCAGGGCTGCTTCAGCGCTCACGGCGGTGTCGAAGGCCAACGGACCATCAAGGATTGCTCCTGTGATCTGGCCCCGATCAGACATCTTGCAAAGGGCGGCGGCATCCACCGTCGAAATGATCTTCGGATCAACGGTCTCCACTGCGGACAAAATTGCGACGCGAGGTGCGGCCACACCAAGGGAATGCGCGAGATCGATAGCATTTCGCACAATATGGACCTTTTCCTCCAGAGTGGGCGCGATGTTGATTGCCCCGTCGGTTATAAACAGCGTGCGGTCGTACAAAGGGGCTTCCATGATGAAGACATGGCTGAGGCGACGAAACGTCCGCAGACCGGATTCTTTGTGGAGAACCGCCCTCATGAGCACATCTGTGTGCAAGCTGCCTTTCATCAGAGCAGCTGCGCGATTCGTACGGCAGAGTTCAACGCTTTGCGCGGCAGCTTCTTCCTCGCTGTCGCAATCAATCACAGAGTACGGACTGAGGTCCAGATCAAGCGATCGAGCAATTTTGCTGAGTTCCTTGGACGAACCCACAAACACTGGGTCGATCAAACCTGCCTGCGCGGCCTCCATGGCTCCGGCGACCGATACTGTGCTCGATGGCCAACAGACCGCTACGGAAATCGGCTCTCTTCGCTGGCACTGGGCGATCAGCGCATCCAGAGAACAAGATTGCCCGGGTTGACTCTCATGCGATCCACCATTTTTCTCTAACGGCACTGGAGCATTTGTCATAGCAAAATTGTCTGTTTCGTAAGCGCTCATTGCGTGAACCTCGATCTAAGTATGCCGCTATGACAAATAGAAAACCGTGATCAAGATCACAGCAGTGGCTTCAGATGACCGACAAGCCGGCTACCCCAAGCGCCCTTGAAAAAGTAGCCTACTGTTGGATTCCCAAATCGATCAGTAGCTTTGGCTTTGCCTCATCGACGGCGATCAGGCTATGGCAGACGGAGCAATCATTGGTGATACTTTTCCCATCTTTGGTGTTGTGACTGCCATCGTGACAGCGAAAGCATCCGGGATACGCATTGTGTCCAATATTGTTCGGATGCGTGCCCCAGGTAACCTTCATGAACGGAAAGATATTGTTGCTGTAAATGGTGGAGATAGCCTTTGCTGCGCCCTCTATATCCGCTCGTTGCGCGCTCCACACGGCCGGGTACTGCGACCGATAGTAGTCATCCAGCCCCGCCTCGATCCTTTTCGTTGCCTCTTCGGGGGAGCCGTATTCGGTCTTCAACAATCCAAGCGCCTGCTTGTGCACAAAGGGTAACGACGGGCTTGGCGTCCCCTGGTTCATCTCCTTGTTGAGCGCATCTTCCGGCGTGGAGAACGAATGCGCCGCCCGATTATGGCAGTCGATGCAGTCCATCGCACGTTTTATACCGGCGGGCATATTCTTTGCGTCGGAGGAGAGGAATTCTGTTGTCGACCCGTCGGCATTTTTCTTACCGACCCAGGAAATCGCCTGATGTGTCGAGTCCGCCGCTATGTACTCGATGTTGCCCATGTGTGCCCCATGGATTCCGCTCAGGTGCCCAAATGCATCGCGTCCGCCCACATGAACGAGCAGGACGGTGCTGGTCTTTGCGTTCTTCTCGTCGTCACCGAATGAGGTCTCAGTCACCAACTTGTCGCCGAAGTTTTTTGCTGCATCGTGACAGTTCTGACAGGTCGTCCAGGCCGGCGGAATCTTGTCGTCCGCCATGATTGGCATTGGATATCGGTGCGCCAGCACCATCAGCAATTGCTTGGTCCCGTTCACCTTGGCATGGAGAAACCCTGCCGCTCCCGGCGCGATGTGGCACTCCGAGCATGCCACACCTGCGTGGTTCGAGACGTGGTAGGCACTCCACTCCGGAGCCATCACATGGCAGCTGGTTCCGCAGAAGTTCGGCGAGTCCATATACGAGATGCCACGATAGCTAGCCGTGCCAACAATGACAAAGTTGACGAAGGTTGCGAATACCACCACCTCGATGCCGCGGCGGAAGATGGGATCCTTGAGGTCGATCTCGGGATAGACCGAGGGCACAGCGCCTGCGGCCACCAGCTGCCGTCGCCGCACCCACATGCCTACAGGTATGATCAGAAGTCCCAGCACGAACAATCCGGGCAGGAAGAGATCGACGATGATCCCGACATAAGGATTGGTCGGCCCGCCCCGTCCGAAGGTCGAGATGATCCAGAAGCCGATCAGCACGAATGCCGAAGCGGTGGTGAGCCCTCCGCCGATCAGGCTAATCCAGTTATTGCCGTAGAAGAGAACAGTACGCAGGCTATTCTTCAACGTGCCAGACATGGACATTCAGCTCCCAACTCTCACCAGCCATCTTCAACCGTCAAGCTTCTGCGCTCCGTTGCTTATTTCTTCAGCGTAAGCATGTACGCGACCACTTCCTTGATCTGCGAATCGGTCAATTTGCCCGCGTAGGCTGGCATCTTGCCCTTGCCTTTCTTGGTGGACTCAATCAGATTGGCCTCCGGAGCCTTGAAAACCGCTTCCGTTATGGCTGGGACCTTCATCGCCTTGCCGGCCGGACCGCTAGCCATACCATCCGCGCCGTGGCACATAGCGCACTTGCTCTTGTACGTGTCGGCAGCTGATCCCTCTGCAAACCCTGTCATTGTCGTGGCCGCCATTGCTGCGATCATTGCTACGGTATAAATCTTCATGACAAGTTTCCTCTCAGTGTGGTCTCTACTTCCTTGGATGCTGCCGGTTTCTTGGATGCTGTCCGGCGGAGGCAGCAAGTCAGAATTCATAGTGCATTGCGATCGTAACAACATTGCTGTGGAAGGCGCGCGGCGATGTCGGCCCAATCGCACCCCCTTCACCGTACCCGTAGTAGTTCCACTCCCCCCGCCATACCCAGCCCGGATGAACCGTCCAGGCTATGTTCGCAAACGGCGACATGTACTGCGAATTGAGCGCACCCGGCACCTGTCGCGGATTGTCGTATACCGTGTTGCCATACACGCTGCTGATGCGGTAGCCGAGATTTGTGCGCACCTGTTTCACCGGTTCCACCATGAAGGCAAAGGAGCCGTACTTAGTGGGCGCGTCATAGTAGAAGCCACTCAGGATCGTATTGCTCCCGCACGCCGTGCCTGCCGGAACTGGCGGCCCAGGCACCGTGGAGTAGTAGCACTCGGTCGTCCTGGAGAAGACGTCGGTGTAGCCGTAGCTCACGTCTGCGCCGTAGCGTTCGTTGGGCGAAATCGTTGCGGCGGCGGTGAAGCTCCTGTTGTGGTCCAGATGGTTGACGAGCGTAACGTTGTCGCGGCGCTCCTGGTCATTGAATGTCACGGCGACAGATGCCCAATCCTTCG
>DASZCB010000112.1:0-1591 GCA_035943575.1 Rhodanobacter sp.
CCATCGCATAGAACGCGTTGCCCTGGGAGGCCTTGCTGAAATCCGACGCGAACACCGCGGTGTTGGCCACCGCCGCCAGTCCGGGCACGAACTTGGCGGTGAACTTGGCGAGCTTCTCCGCGGATTCGGCATAGACGCCGAATTTTCCAGCCTCGGTCAGCGCCTGTACCGCGCCGGTACCCACCTCATCGACTTTGCCGCCAGCGATGGCGAACGCGCCGATCATCGTGTTGATCTGCTCGGCGTTGGCGCCGTTGAAGCTGCTGACCATCACCGATACGGTGGCCCATCCCTTGCCGGCACCACCGAGCTTGGTAAAGGCCTCCGCGAACTGCTTCGCGTCGAATGCCTTGGTTTCGCCGTCGGCCATGTGCGCGTAGTTTTCCTTGACCAACGCCCAGCCGTCCTGTCCCTTGAACACCGGCTCGGCCAGCTCGAGCAATGCGCTGCCCGCGCCCTTGGTGTCGCCGTCATTCTCGACCAGCAACTGGCCTTGTGCGGCTTCCAGCGCCTTGGGGAGGAAGTCGTCCTGATAGTCGGAGAACTTCGTGAAGGTCTTCGCGGCGGCACTGTCGGTCCGCACATAGCCTGCGAACTTGAGCGCCTCCACGCCCTGCCCCGACTGGGTCAGATCCTTCATGGCGCCGTACAACTGCTGGGCCGCTGCAGGATCGCGTCCGGCGGCGTAGATCAGGCCCTGCTTGTTCGTCTCCATGTAAGTGGCCAGCGTCTTGGCCGCGTCGGCATCGGCCTTGTAGGCCTTGGCGTTGTCCGGATCGCTGCGATACGCCTTGATGAAGGCCTGCTTCTGCGCGTCGGTCAGTGGGCCAGCCTTGCCCAGCAATTCGCTCAGATGCTTTTCCTTGTCCTCCACGCCCTTGCGCGCGGCGTCGTAGGCCTTGAGCGGGCTGCCGCCATTGTTGGCGAGATAGTCGTGCACGCCCTGACCGGCAGCGTCGAACGCCGCATTGGCGTTGTCGGTCTGTCCGCGCGACTTCAGTTCGTTGCCAAGCGCGATGGCGAATGCAGGATTGCCGGCCGATCCGAAACCCGGGCTGCTGACGATGGTGCTGGCCAGTTCGCTGTTGCCGCCGCCGCGGGTCAGGAAATCCACCGCGCCAAGATTGCCCGCATAGGCTTCAGCAGTCTGCTGGATCACCGACGTGGCCTGGTCGCCGGTGCCGATATTCGCCAGTACGCTCTGCACGCTGTCAAACGGCACCATGCTGCCGGCGTAGCCGAGCTCGAGCTGAGCGATCTTCTGGATCGTCGGCATGCTGGCCTGCGCCAGCGCCGCGGCGATCTGCGAAGGCATGCCGTCGGTAGCGATGGCGAGATTGCCGGACGCCTGGCCGGCCTGATCGTAAGCATAGGGAATCTTGTCTCTGCCCATGCCATCGTAGGGCTTGCCGATATCCGCCGCCGCCTGTTTGATCCATGCCTGCACCTGCGGATCGGCGAGCACCCTGTCGATCACGGCCTGCGGCTGCCCCGTCAGGACGATGCCCTTGAGCTTGTCCGCAGCGCTCCAGTTGCCTGAGTAGCTCGGAATGAGCACGTCGGCCTGGCGCTGTACTTGATAGTCGTCGAC
>DASZCB010000113.1:0-1944 GCA_035943575.1 Rhodanobacter sp.
GCAGAATCCGGCTTCTTCCACCTGAAGGAGGCGTCCGGCGCGGTGGTGACACAAGTCACGCCTGACTCTCCCGCCGCTCGCGCAGGCCTCAAGGGCGGCGACGTGATTACCGAGCTCAATGGACAAAAGGTGCTCGACAGCAGCGCGCTGCAGCTTGCCATCGGCGAGGAGCAGCCGGGGTCCGCCATCCATCTGGGAGTGATCCGCGGTGAGGGCGAAACTCTGAACCTGACGGTCAAGGTGGGCGAGTACCGGAAGCCGGGCACCCAGGTGGCGGACAATGAGCCCACACAGAGCGGCGCCAGTACGGGCAAGCTCGGGCTGGCTGTTCAGGATCTGGACCAGGATGCAAGGCAACAGCTCAACGCGCCTGCCGAGATCAAGGGCGCTGTCGTCTCCAACGTGCGTCCCGGCTCGCCGGCCGACGATGCGCAGTTGCAGCCTGGCGACGTGGTGGTTGAGGTCAACCGCAAGCCGGTAACCACGGCCGAGCAGTTCGCCAATGCGCTCCATGCCACGCCCGCGGGCAAGGACATCCTGCTGCTTGTATGGTCGAAGGGCAACGACAGCTACCGTGTGCTTCATCCCTCCAGCAGCGAGAGCGGCATGTAATCACGGGCAAACGAAGCAAGCCTGGGCCGCCGCAGAGCCTTGCGGCGGCCTTGGCTGTTTTGTTCGCCCGGCCTTCTCACGCGGTCGCCCAATCGAGACCGGCCTGCACCCTGAGATAATCGATGCATGCTCGCCGAGTGGTCCGCCGAATGTTCCGCCGAGGACCCCGTACTCGTCGTCCCGTGGAACGATCCCGAGGCCAACCTTGCGTTCGTCGATCTGCGCGCAAATCCATACGACTTCGATCGAATCCCGGAGGCGGAGCGCTATGCCCCGCTGATGCAGGCGCTGCGCGCGTTGAATGCGACCCGGTCTTCCGTCTTCACTGCCAAGTGTGACGCCTGGCGTCTCAATGCGGACGAGCTGGACCCGCTGCAGATCGATTTGAATCTCGATCCAGCCGAAGCGCCCTGGGGCTTTGCCGGCTACATCGATCTCGTTGTCCGCCAGCGATCGGCCTTTACCTCGTTTCACCGCCACGAACAGTTGCTGCGGCGGCTGGTTCGTCTGGCCGCGCCGCTCGATCATCCGTCGGCGGCGCTCGATTGCGTGGTGCGGCCCGCGGTGGTCGACCTCGCAGGACCGCGGCAGGGATATGCGATCAGTCTCTATGTCAAAGCGCTGGGCGCGGATGAAGACGCTGCATTGCACGAGTGGACGCTGGCCCTCGACGCCGTCGTTGCTCTGGTCCGCAGCAAAGATTTCTCGCGCTAAGGATGCTCGCCGCCGCGCGGCTGGCCACCTTTATGCGATGGCGCGGTCCGCCTCATTGCTGCGCTGGATCGCGATCTGCCGCACCTGCTCGCGAACCATGTCCGCAGGTACCGCCTTGCCGAAGTAGAAGCCCTGGGCCTCATCGCAGCGGCGGCGCAGCAGGAAGTTCAGCTGGCCGTTGGTCTCTACGCCCTCGGCCACCACCTTCAGGTTCAAACCGTGAGCCATCGAGATGATGGCGCGCACAATTGCAGCAGCATTGGGATCTTCGGCGGACCGGTTGACGAAGCTGCGATCGATCTTCAGCCGGTCAACCTCATATTGCAACAAATACGAGAAGCTGGAGAAGCCCGTGCCAAAGTCGTCGATGGCAATCTTCACCCCCAGCTTGCGCAGCTGCACCAGCGTCTCGTTGGTGGTCGCCGAGTTTGTCATTAACGTCTGTTCGGTGATCTCGATCTCCAGGCTGTGCGCCGGCAGACCCGATTCGCGCAGCGCCATGCCAACCTGCGCGGTCAGATTCTTCTGCCGAAACTGCCGCGGCGAAAGGTTCACCGCGATCAGAATCTCGCGCCCCAGCGCGTCCTGCAGCTCTTTGCCTTCGTGGCACGCCGTGCG
>DASZCB010000114.1:0-2514 GCA_035943575.1 Rhodanobacter sp.
CGCACCCCGGGAATGCGCCCGAGATGGCGTTCCAGCGGCGCCATCACAGTCGAGGCCATGGTCTGCGCGCTGGCGCCGGGCATCTTCGCAAGCACCACCACTCCGGGAAACTCGATCGACGGAAACGCCGCCACGCCGAGCAGCAGGTAGGACCACAGCCCGGCCAGCATCAGGCCAAGCGCAAGCAATGAGGTACCGACGGGGCGTCGGACCAGCGGTGCGAAGATGTTCAAATGGCCTCCCATGCACACGCAGTCATAGTGGGCGCGCCTGCGCGGCAAACGAGTCACACGACGGGCAGGCGATGCCAAGAGATCCTTTCATGCCGGCTTTATGCCAGCCGCCGCGCGCGGGCGTATGTGCCTGATGGCAGGGTGCGCCGCTTCCTTAGAATACCGGCGGCGCATGTGATAACGGATGCGGAGGACCTCGAAAACCTGCCGATGCCGCCCTCCGGCAAAGTCGGGATGACGACATCGGCGACGCCAACTCAGTGCGTAGCGGGGCTGTAACGCAAGGTCAGGAACGCGGTGCGACCGGGCTGGTTGAAGTAGTACACGGTCTCGTAGCGGCGGCCGAACACATTCGCCAGCCGAGCCTCGACCTGCCAGCCAGGTGCGAAGTTATAGCTGGCGCGCAGGTCGGTGGTCGAGTAGCCGGCCAGCGGATGCCGGTTGGCCGCGTCGTCGTAGCTGCGACCAGCCGCGTAGACGGTAGCGCCGACGCCGAACTCGCCGAAGCGGCGATCCATATCCACCCGCGCGGTGTGCTCGGGCCGGCGCGGCAGCACGTTGCCGTGGTGTGGGCCGCCGTCCTGGTTCTGCGGCTGCAGCCAGGTCAGGTAACTCTGCAGCTGCCAGTCAGCCAGCTTGACGCCGAGCTGGCCTTCCACGCCGCGGATGCGCGCCTTGCTGACGTTGGACGGGAAGTAGTTGCTGTCCAGCGCAATCAGCTGATCGATACGGGTCTGATAGGCGTTCAACGCCCAGTTCCACGCGGTCAGCTGCTGGCTCAGGCCCAGCTCGACGCTGCGCGATTTTTCCGGCTTCAGCGCAGGGTTGCCGCTGCCGTAAGGGTAGTACAGGTCGTTGAAAGTCGGCGCGTGGAACGCACTGCCGTAGCTGGCCGACAGCAGCAGACCGTGATCGAAGTGGTAGCCCCACGCGGCCGCGCCGGTATCGTGGTTGCCGAACTGGCTGTTGTGGTCACGCCGCGCCGACAGCTGCACCTCGTTGTGGCCGAACGTGCCCTGGTATTGCACGTAACCGCCGGTGTCGTTGCGCCGGGTGGCGAGGAAGCCGGTGTCGCTGTTGATGTGCTCGCCCTGCCAGTCGACACCGAGCGTCAGCAGCTGGTTGTCGGCCACGCTGAGGTCGTTCTGCCACGTCGCCTGGTTGCGCCGCGAATAGATGTAGCCGACAAAAGTCTGGTTCTCATAGTTATCGTAGCGATCCAGGTTCTGGCCCACGCTCAGCGTGGTCTTCCATGCTTCCAGCGGGTTGATGCTGAACGCGGAGCCGGCAACCTGCTGCACGGTACGGCTGCGGTTCTGGTAGCTGCCGTCGAAATGGATGTCGCCAAGACTGCGCAGCCAGCTGCCGGTCAGTTGCGCGCCGTTGTCCCAGCGGTAACCGCCATTCGCGCTGAGGTTTTCGTTGCGATAGGCGTCCTGGTCGGGTTCGTCGGTGAAGCAGCCGGCGAACGCTTCGGCGGCGCCGATGCGGCAGGCGTTGATGCCGCGAGTGTGCTGCGCGCCGACGCTGAGGTTGTACCAGGCGTGCTGATCACCGCCGGACAGACCGAACTGGCCGCGCAGCAGATTATTACTGCCGGTGGTGACGCTGAACGAGGGTTGCAGACCGCCATCGAGCGAGCCGTGGCGGGTGAAGATCTGGATCACCCCGCCGATCGCGTCGGCGCCGTACAGGCTCGAACGTGGACCGCGCACGACTTCGATGCGCTCGATCTGTTCCACCGGCAACTGCTCGAACGCGGGCAACCCGTTGCCGACCGAGCCGATCCGCACACCGTCGATCAGGACCAGCGTATGCGAGGAATTGGTGCCGCGAATGAACAGCGAGGTCTGCTGGCCGATGCCGCCGGAGTTGGCGAAGCTCACGCCAGGCAGGCCGGTCAGCAGATCCTGCACGGACAGCGGCTGCAGCCGCTCGATGTCGGCACGGGTGATCACGGTGATCGACGACAACGCTTCATCGGCAGTGATCGCGGTGCGTGTGGCGGTGACGATCACCGGTGTCAGCGACGACACGTCGCTCTGGTCGGCCGCGTGGGCGGTCATCATGCAGCTCAGGAGTGCCGTTGCCAGCAAGGTCTTTTTCAATGTCGTTCCTCGGCCGCGCACCCGCGCACGGCGCCATCGTTCAATGAGCTGGCAGCAGGCGAGGGGAAGACGGAACGACGGGCAGGCAGGTACGCCACACGCGTGGTTCGGCCTCGCCCACCGCGAGCCACCAGGAATTGTTCGGGCCGGTCTCCGGGCTCACGAGTGGCATG
>DASZCB010000115.1:0-9720 GCA_035943575.1 Rhodanobacter sp.
ACATGATTCGTTTGCGTCGCTTCGATCGTCTGCGCCGATTCATCATCGGAGCTATGGCTGACAGGGCGCCGGTGACGCAAAAGGAGTCCAATCTTGCCGAGATGGCAGGCTGAGTGTCCAAGCACCGCAGACCCCAGGCGCCGCCGAAGCACCTTCCGGTGCAGCTCCGCTCCACGACGGATGGGATACCCGGCCTTCTGGAGCTGGACCGTTTCTCGGAGGCGGATCTGGATCGATGGAACAGCCTGTCCCAAGACCTCGATGAACTGCACGCAATCCTGTATTCGGGCATCGAGCCGCAACGGCAGCGACATCACGCTGAGCTGATCGCCGCCTTGCGATCGGTACCATGCACGCCGATGGATTTTACCGGCTGGGTTCGCATGGTTCCATGGCGTTACGCGGACACACCACTTTCCTCAGCCGGTAGCCTGAAAAACTTTGGCGGTCGGTTCAATCTCGGCGCGGATGTCGACAACGCGATCCGCTCGCCCTGGCCAGCCCTGTATGTCGCCTCCAATCAGGAGACTGCCTACCGCGAAAAGTTCGGTCTGGCCAAGGATGATTGCGTCGATGGCTTGAGCGCCGAGGAGTTGGTACTCACGACTGGCGGCAGTTACTCAGCCGTTCGCCTCGATGGTCATCTGGAGTTGGTGTTCGATCTGGCCCTGGTTACAGCTCTGGATCCGGTCTGCAAGGTACTACGCAAGATCACGCAGCCCGCGGAAGCGGGCAGACTGCAAAAACGCCTGCAGATCCCCGGCGCTTCCGCCATCATGATTCGCACGGCGGCGCGTTTGATCAAAGAGGCATTGGCCGCGAATTGGCGCGTCATGCCCGCCCAGTTCGGGATACCCGCCGTCAGCCAGATCCTCGCCGGTTTGATCATCGATGCAGGCTACGAGGCGATTCGTTATCCGTCCACGAAGAGCGACGGTGAGTGCGTGGCGATCTTTCCGCATCGGCTGGCAAGTGACGCATCGTATGTGGTGGTCGCCGATGACGCGCCGGCGAGTACGCGCCACACGCGCCTCGACCTGAGTGTTGCCGAGGATCTTTGCGGCTGGGAAGTGCTCCCTAGGCATCTGCGTCCCGTGCGGCCATAGCGAAAAAACACATACTGGACAGCACCCCTGGGATCGTAGGTACTGCCTGCCTACGGCAATGTTGCTTCCGGGTTGGAAGCGGTCATTCAGTGATAATCATGATCCGCCCCTCTGTGATCAGTAGCGGCGCGCTGATGCGTCTCGACAGACACTGTGATTACTGCTCACCAGCACGCACACTCACGCTGCATCCGAAGTATCGAACGATTCCGACGCGTACCTGGTCGCCAGGTACAGTCCGACCACGCCGACCTCGACGCTGCCAGTAGCCCGCACCGCCTCGATCAGCTCCTGGTCGGTACAGCTAAAGCAGCCGCACCAGTGGGCACGACTCAACCGGTTTTGGAGGTTGATCCGCTCGCCTGCGCTCGTTCTCACGCTGTGGCACCCGTCCAGTTGTCCTGCGGCTTCTGGTAATTGGCCAATGGCACGATAGTGTCAGAACCGTGCATTTCCACGCGTGTGGTAAGCCCGGAGTCCCGATGGTTCTGTGCGGGCGGAGTCCCTCGCCTGCTTGATAGCCGGGCCAAGGTACAGGCCGTCCGCGAGCGTGACGCCCATATAGGAAACACGCCACAGCCCGCTTTCGTTCTGCTTGACGGTGTAGACGATCATGCGCGGCACCCGGGCAAGGGAAGTCGCCCCGGTCATCGGTCCGTGCTGACAGAGGGCAGTCTTGGCTCGACTCGCGGGGCATGGGCATGTTGACTTCAAATTCCGGATTCCAGTGTGAGATCGCGAATGTATCAGACTGGATAGCGAGACCTTCCGACCACTACCCTAGTTAGAAATTCTCGCTTACCTGCTTGACACTCTTGTGCGAATCGGGTGTCATCCACGAGGGATCAGGGAGTGGGTCAATTATGCTTCGCGACGTTGAGCCGGTGACAGCACGGAGGAGTCATAGCCAATCGGGGGTCGTTAGCACGTCGCAGCTCATCCGGCCAATTCCACTGCCGCCAGATGTCGCGGTCAATTTGAGCAGATGTGCATTGCATTGTCCGAACGACAATGTTGCTGTGGCCAAGCCCATGCCTCACGCACTTCGGAATCAGGTTGGCGATATTCTGAGTACTTCCGCAGAGATCACAGTGACGGGGCCGCTGATTTCAGCATATCTGTGTGAGGCCAATTCCCACGCCGAACTCAGGATCGATAACTTTTTTGAAACTCCAGATGAGCGGCGCCACATCGGTCCGGCTAAGCTCGTGGTTGCTTCAACAGGTCCACTGACGATTCGCATTGAGTTCACTGAAGTCGGCTCGCCAATGCAGGTGGATCTTGATGTCGCCTTGGGCAACGCTGCGCTTGTGTTTGGCGAGCTAGTCCCATACCGCATCATGGCGGCCCATCCATACATCATTGTTCACGCTTTCTTCTGATGCACCATTAGGCTTGGGATCGACGCATGTTTGGTGCATTGCCTACGTCCGACTTTATGGCGGACTACTTTGAGAAGAGGCCGTTCTTCGGCGCGTCTGACGCGTCCGTCAGGCTCGATATCGACGATTTGCTGAGCGTCATGCCTGCAGCACTTGAAGCGCGCAGACTACGTGCGATGAATCCTCACTTTGGTCCGGAGGGCTTGTCCACATCAGAGTTAATGACAAGACTTGGTGGTTACGCGTCGAGCGGAGCATTCCTTGCTCTGCTAAATGCCGGTGATCTGTCGTTCGCTATGCAGAACGTCGAGAGCTACTTTCCTGATGTGGCACGAGTCGCGTCCGAGATCGGGAAACTGCTTGATCTGCGGGTTGAAGTCACAGCGTTTCTGTCGCCTGCGGGAAAGGGAAATGCGGCGACCAGGCCGCACTACGATCGAAGCGAGGTATTCGCCCAGCAGTTGGTGGGCGAAAAGGTGTGGGAAATTTATGCGCCCATTGACCATCTTCCATCCCAACGAAGCGCAAGCTTACCAGTCGACATTTCGACCATGCGCTTGCTAGACACGCATCGACTGATACCTGGTAGCTGGCTGTATCTACCGCGGGGCTTTGTCCACAATGTCTATAACAGTGAGGCTGGACATTCGCTTCATCTGTCTTACGTTGGTTTAGTGGATAGTTGGACATCGCTGTTTGGCAACTTGATGGATGCTGTCTACGCGGATCTTCGTGATTGCCTCACTTGGCGCCAGCGATTAGGGCGAGAGGACCTTGGTCCGATCCAGGTGAGCGAAATGCTTAAACGGATGCTTGATGAGTTCAGCTCAGTGCTCCTCGATAAGGCACAGCATTTACCTGATCGCTTTCTCGATCACTGCCTCAACGGCGAGGATCAGCGTCATCGGCTTAGTGATGGCCGTTCGTCTATCGCTTTGCTCGATGACGCCAATGGTGAGGTCACGGTCGCGATGAACGGGGCGCACTTTCTGGAGCGCCATGCGGAGCAACCGGGCATGATTAACATAAGCAGCGATGGCGACCGTTTCTATCCGGTAAGTGAATGTGTCTTGTCGGCCCTGCGCGATGAATCACCAACTGTCGATGAGCTGTCTTCGATGAACATGTGTGACCAGGAAGAGTTTCTGCGCACGTTAGTGGTGCTCATCAAGGAAACGGGTATAGCTTCGCTCAGGATGGCGCAGAGATGCGAGCGAGCCTAATGGATATACCAGTCATCAAGTCGCGGAATCGTGTCAACCGAAAGCGGATCGGCATCGGCGCACTGGTGTGTGTGGTGATCGTTGGCTTGGTCTTCGCCGTTTGGCCATCGAGTGCGCGAATGCACCTAGCGGACATACATATGGTCCGTGCCACTAGAGGGGGGGCACAACTACCTGTTGCAGCCTACGGCACAATGACGTCGCGCAGCCAGAAATTACTGGTCTCTCCGGCGTTGGCTGTAGTTGAGGAAATTGTGGCCCCGGCAGGCACGGTCGTGGAGAAAGGGGCGCGCATTGTGCAGTTAGCGAGCCCGCAGGCGGTGCAGGAGCTCGCTCAGGCGAAGATGGGCGTGCAGAAAGGTGAGCTCGACCTTCAGGATGCGCTCCTGACGCACCGGATGGATTACATCTCTGGAATGGGAAAGTTGCGGGTCGCTGATTTGGACGCAAGTCTAGAGACGCACCAGAGAGATGTGATGAAACCGCTGGCGGAGAGTGGCATCATTAGCAAGATTGAGATGCTTCGGCAGGAGGCGAAGCTTTCAACGCTCGAACTTCAGGCAGAGAATCAGCGGTCGACAATCGGACTCACGCGCGATCTCGACCTATCAAAGGTCAAGGCTAAGCAAGACGCCTTGATCCAGGCGAAACTCCTGCTGACCCAGGCTCAGGCGAATGTAGACGCACTGACCGTAAGGGCAGCCATCGCAGGCCCGGTCCAGGAAGTCTTTGTCTCCTTAGGGCAGTCGGTGGCACAGGGCGAGAAGCTGGCTCAAGTGGCAGACGCCGAGAATTTGGTCGCTTCGCTCAATGTGCCGCAATCTCACGCGTCGGTGCTTGCAATCGGAGCGCCGGCCACCTTGTCTCTCATGGGGCGGGAGTTGTCTGGCCATGTTATCCGCGTGGATCCGAAGGTCCGTGATGGTGCGGTGCTCGTCGATGTGGCCCCGGATAAGGCTCTTCCACCCGGAGTTCGTGTGGCGCAATCGGTGAGCGGCGAAATCCAAACTTCCTCGGATGCGGATACGATTTTTTTGCCCAAAACAGCGAGCATGTCGCCGTATAACCGTGCCACTGTGTTCGTGCTTCGAGAAGGCGGGCTTGTCCCGCAGTCCGTTCAATTTGGCGCCGCAAGCGCCACCCAGATTGAAGTCGTGTCCGGCCTGAGTGGTGGCGAGGATGTGACGGCGGAGCTGCCTCAGGCTCTCCTGACAGAAAAATACATAAAGGTCGAGAAATGACTGCCCTGATCGAGTTGCGGGACATCAGCCGCGTCTTCCGCACGGACTCTGTAGAGACCCATGCCGTTCGAAACGTCTCTCTGTCTATTGATGAAGGTGAATTCATCGCCCTGACTGGAGTATCTGGCTGCGGTAAGTCGTCGCTCCTGAACATTTTGGGTTTACTGGATTCACCAACATCCGGCACGCATACGCTTTCGGGAAGCAACGTTGAACATCTTTCGTTTGATCAGCGTGCCCACATACGAAATCGTTCCATTGGTTTTGTGTTTCAGTCGTTCCAGCTGATTCCAGAGCTTTCAGTGCTGGACAACGTGAAGCTTCCCCTCCGCTACGCATCCTCGGTCCCTGCATCACCGGACCAGCGCGCGATGGAACTGCTTCACAAAGTAGGGATTGATCATCGTTCTGGACATAGGCCTTCCCAGTTGTCCGGTGGTCAGCAGCAGCGCGTGGCCATCGCTCGCGCGCTCTACATGTCACCTGAGTTGCTTCTGCTTGATGAGCCGACTGGAAATCTTGATGTGGCGAGTAGCACTTTGATCATGGATATCATCGGTGACCTGCATCAGGGTGGAGCGACCGTTGTCCTGGTGACGCATGAACCTGCGTTCGCAGAGCGCGCAGGTCGTATCGTCCGGCTCGTCGATGGGCAGATTGAGGCTGCGGGATGATTTCCGTGCGCCGGCTAGCAAGCAATGTTATGGATGCCATTCGGGGACTAGCGCACGCGCCTTTTTACACCTTGGCGACAATCTTCATCCTTACCGTGGTGCTGTCTGTTACCTCCACGGTGTTATCGCTCAATTCGCTGTTCCTTTATAGCAATTTACCCTACGCCAACTCTGATCACATGGTCGAAGTCCATGGTCAGATCCAGTCTGCGCAGCAACTTCAAGGCAATGCGCGAGCTTTTGTGGAAGCTTGGCGTGACGAGCTGAACTCGAACGGCACCTTTACGGTGGCGGTTGCCTCCGGCGGGCGGATCAAGCTTCCTGCCAGCGACGAGGAGGTCGGCTATTCATACGTGGATAGCGCATTTTTCCGAGTGCTAGGGACTTCCGCAAAGTATGGTGTGACGTTTGATCAGCTGTCACCGGAGCTGGCGCACTCTCAGGTCGCCGTGATCTCCGGAGAGCTGGCCAAACGGCTCTTTGGCGATGTGAGCCCGATTGACCGAGTGATTTCGCTAGATCGCGTTCAGTATCAGATTGTGGGTGTGATGCCGCTTGGGTTTCGGACACCCAAGGCGCTGGCTGGTAAAGCCGAGGACGTCTGGGTGACGTTACCGGAGATGAAGTCAGATCCCAGTGTGTGGAAGAATTTCTCGACGAATGTCTTGTTATACGGACGCGTGAAGGGTAGGCCTGATCTGGCCGCTCTGAGCCGTTCGCTAGCAGGTTTGACGAGGCATCTCCAAGACACGGATGCGCGCGGCATTCTTCCGCCAGGAACGACGCTCCGGCCTGTCGTTCAAACCCTAAAATCGTCCATTGTTGGCGAGGCCTATAGGGCGGGCCTGCTGATGTTGGCCGTATCCTTGTGTCTGGCTCTGCTTGGCCTTTCGATCACGGGCACTCTCTTGATGTCGCGTATGGCAGTGAGGCGACCCACACTGGCAGTGCATATGGTAGTCGGGGCTACGAGTCGCGCTACACGGTCTCGCGTGGCTACCGAAGTTTTATGCCTAGTGATAATGGCAGCGCTGTTGGCCATCCCTCTAAATGGCTATAGCAACCGCGCGATCCGCTTTCTCGCGGCCAACGCCTTGCCGCGCTTAGATGAGTTGTCGCTTGGGCTGGGATCGTTGATGGGGCTAGCAACGCTCGCAGCGATTGTCGGTGTGGTCGTGGCATGGGTGAGCATTAGGAATCTGGTGGGACCTAACCTCCTGGCCGAGCTTGCTGGCGGCGGAAAGGGCGCAGCATCGGTTGGACACTTCCGAGCCAAAGCGATTGTCCTGGGCTGTCAGTTCTTCTTAATTGCCTCGGTGCTATACCTTTCTGGGTTTGTCCTGTCTGATGCTGTAAGGCGCCTGACGACCTCGGTCGGATTTCGCGAGGACCGGTCGGACTATGTGCAGCTTTTTCTGCCGAGTGATCAGCGATCCGCGACGAGCAAGCGTGACCTTGTGGACCGGTTGGTTCCGGAGCTTACCAATGCCGGTGCTGACAAGGTCGCTCCTGTCGACATGCCAACGATCTCCCAAGCGCTGGCGTTGTTCCATGTGACCAGCGAGCACGACCAACTGATCGGGGACTTCGCTGTCAACGGGGTTGGTCGGGCCTATCTGGAGGAGTTGGGTATGCATCTCCTTCAAGGGCGCTATCTCAACGACAAGGATTATCACGACCATCCTGACGCGGTGGTCCTCGGTGAATCCGCTGCAAACTTAGTTGGTGGTGGAACAGGAGCTGTCGGTCAGCATATTTTGATCGATGGCGCTGGGTATACCGTGGTTGGGGTGGTCAACGATGTCATCAATCCCGCTACATCAATTCCAGGTGCACGGCTGCAGGCCTACACGCCATTCCAGTTCTCCGATGATGTGCCCACCTTGTCATTTTTCGTATTTGGCGACGTTACTAGCAAGACCGATGCGATTGGTGTTGCGCTCCGAAAAGCTGCACCGCAAGCCTCAATTGATACGTTGATACCAACGGCAGAGCTTCGGCTTGAACTTGTGCGCGAGTACTACGTGAAAGCAGTAGTTTCTGCAGTGCTGGTGATTTTGGCCATTGTCATGGCGGGCGCGGGCACGGAGGCGGTGGTTCGGTATGTATTTCTAAGCGGTGCCCGGGAAATCGCCACTAAAGTCGCGGCAGGCGCACAGATGCGCCATCTTGTCGCCGATCTGGCGGCGTTGATTCTCAAACCCCTTGCTGTTGCCTTAGTAGTGTTCCTGGTTGTGGCCTTGAGCTTTGCAGCGCTGAAGCCAGCTCTCTTGAAACTGACATGGCTGTCTTTAACTGTTGGTGCTGTAGCGACGTCCCTGCTGCTTGCTATTTTTGTCTACGTAGTTTGTCAATTAACAGCCAGGCGCATAGTGCGCAAGGGCTACATCAAGCTTCTTCAAGTGACCTACTGAACGGGGGCGACATATCAATGAAATGCACTTTACGTCTGATCCTAATCCTGATGACATTGACGTTCGCGCCGAGTCTTTTGGGTCAGTCGGCACCTGTTTCTGGAAGGGATCCCGTTCTGGAGGAATACAAGCGGTTCTACCACCCCGTTTCGCTGAAGTGGGATCCGAAGGGACCGGATGTCATTGAGTTTTTCTCATACAACTGCAACTACTGCTACGGAGCTGAGAAGGCAGTGAAGGTCTTCAAGGCCACAAAGCCAGCTTCGTTGCGCTTTCAGCCGTATCAGATTGCGTATGGCAACATGGCGTGGCAACTGTCGCAGTACGCCTTCGCTGCGGCTTACCTGGCAGGTGTTGAGGGTCGTGTTCACGACGATCTGTTCCATCGCTTCAACATCGACAAGCGCCTGTTTGCGACCAAGGACGACGTAGTGGGTTTCTTTCGCGATGAGGGTCTATTGGACAAGGTTTCGCCTTACCTGGAAAGCCAGGCGTCGAAGGACTTTCGCATGCACATCTATCAGATGGCGGTCGACTATGAAGTCGTTAAGGTCCCAACGTTCTTTGTAAAGGGGAAATACATAGTTAGCTGGGGCACGGATCAAGACCCGGCCAAGTTTGCACGCCTGCTGATTGCGCTGTCAGAGATAACTGACGCCGATGGCAAGGCTTCCGCTGCAAGCGCGCCATAGCCACGAACCATCCATAAATTCATCTTGCCGCAGGCGCGGTGGGCCCTCACGCCGAGGGTATTTAGTGCAGTTCTCAAAAGGAAACGAAGATGTCAATCATCGAAAAGCTGAAGGCGAAGATCCAGAACTCCGTTAACCAGCCGTTGGAAGCGATTGCCCAGCCCATGTTGGACCGCATCAGCGAGCGGGTCACTGGCGGTTTGGCGCCGGTATGGTGCAAGGCATCGTGGGGTAGTGGTTGCGACGCCGTCAACCAGGCTTCCTCGTCCTCGAATGTGATCGCGAAGCCGTCAGTTTGATTAATCGGCCGAGGCAGCCTGGCGCTGCCTCGGCTTTAGCGTTCCCCAGGAGGGATTTTGTGCTTGCTACCAAAGATTTGGCGTTGACGACACCCACGTCGGCCGAGCTCTACGAGCAGTCCATGCTTGCAGGGAGAGGGAACACCCTGCAGATCATTCTGAAGGTAGCTGAGCGTTGTAACATCGCTTGTAAGTATTGCTACTTCTTCTTTGGTGGCGACGATTCGCACAAGTTCAATCCGGCTTATATTGCCGACGAAACCGTGGATCACCTGGCGGATTTTGTTGCGGACGCGGTGTCACGTTATCAGCTTGATCTGGTTCGCATCATCATCCACGGTGGCGAACCGCTGATGTTGAAGAAGTCTCGGATGGCTGATCTTCTCTCGAAGATCGAGCAGGCTGCCCGAGGCAGCACGCTTCAATTTACGATCCAGACCAATGCAATGCTGATCGACGACGATTGGGTCGATCTATTTGAGAAGCACAATGTCTACGTCGGCGTTAGTGTCGATGGACCACGTGAGGTTAACGATACTTACCGTGTCGATAAGCGCATGCGCGGCACTTACGACCGGACGGTGGATGGATTGCGCAAGCTTTTCAATGCCTACGAGGATGGTCGGATAGCTCGCCCGGGTGCGTTGTGCGTGGTCAATCCAGAGCTCGTCGCACCTCGTGAGCTTTAC
>DASZCB010000116.1:0-17431 GCA_035943575.1 Rhodanobacter sp.
GGCGCAACTCGCCGCGACGCACTATACCGATGCAGGGTTGCTCGGCGAGCAGAACGCACAAGCGGCCATCCTGGCGGTGAACAACGGAGCGCAGCCCGACTTGCCGAATGTGCTGACTGCGGATTTCGTGCAGGCCGATGGCACCACGGTGACGCTGCAGGTACCGGTGGTCGCCGGCCAGACCGATTCGTTCGACGGCGCTCAATCCGCGTTCGCCGCGCAAGGCGCCAACCTCAGCGTCACGCAAATTGCTGCTGAGAACGCGGGCATCATCGGCTTGCTCAAGCCGAACCAGACCCTGAGCAACAACATCTATGTCACGCAGGCCCTCGACACGCCCAGCCACAACAACAGTGGTGTCACGACTCAGGCGCTGGGCAATGCCAACGTGCTCACGCCCGGCATTTTCGACGACGGCGCGCTGGTGCAGTTCGGCAGCGAACAGCTTGCGCTATCGGCAGATACCCTGAACATGATCGCGCAGCGCTACGCGTGCCCGGCGGAGCTGTTGCTCTCCAGCAATGCCACGCTCGACTGCGGCGACAATCTGGCCGTGCCCGGCTGTTTCGCCTGGTCACAGGATGTGAAGACGTTGAACGGTCTGCGCATGCCTTACACGGTGCAGGCACAAGATCTGCTGGCTACCCTCTGCACCCGCTTCACGGCTTATGCCGGCGGCACTGGCAGTGCCAGCGTGGATGATTGCGTCAATGCCAATGCCGATCTGTCCGGCACGCTGGCGCAAGGCGTCACCATCCACATCCAGGTGCCTAGCGGCGACGTCACCATCACCACGCTGGCCAATGCTTCGTTCTCCTCCACGTTGGTGCAAGCTCGGGCGATCAATTCGCAGACGACGATGAATCAACTGGCCGACGCCATCGCCAGCCTGCCCGGCGCTCTGCAGGTCGGCGCGCTGCTGCTGTTCCCGCGGGTACGCTTGCCGACAACGTGCGCACCGAAGGACCTTGCTGCGCTCTACGGCGTCGATGCCGCGAGCTTCTCGCTGGCAAATACCGCCACGCTCGGCCTCCTGGCAAACGACATCACATTGAACTTGCCTGATCCAGGCAATCTCAACAGCACGGTCTCGGTGACCACGCAGACGAACGATACCTTCAATACCGTGATCGTTCGCTTCTCGGTGCAAGGCGTGGCCACCGATGCGGGCGCCATCGCGTTAGGCAACCCCGACGCCGCATTGTTCGTCGAGTACGCACTGGCCTTGTTGCCCCCGGCCTCGGTGCGTGAACAGGTGCCGCTCGGATCCGGTGGACCGTATCCGCAGACGGTCTTTGGGTTGAACGCGTCGCTTACGCTCTCGCGTCCAGTAGCGCTGGTTCATCCGGATTTTGATGTCGACGGTCCGGTAGCGCGAGTGAGCTCGCCGCTGGCACCTCATGCACAAGGCGATGCCGTCGGCGCAGGCAGCCTCAATTTCGGCCCGTTCATCGCGGCGTTGACCAAAGCCATACCCGATCTTCGCGTGGGCACGGCCAAGGTAGCCGGAGAGACCAGCGATCTGTGGTGCGTGGATTTTTCGTCCACGGGCATTGCATCGGTAAGCCTGATCCCGGGCGTGCAATTCCCCGGCGAAACGCCGATGCCGCGCTTCCTCGCCCTGCCGCCGCTTTACGATCACCTGGTCACCCGCAAACTCGACATCATGGGGTTGAACGATGACGGCACGCTCAACGACGTCGCCGTACCAACCAACTTCATGGCCATCGATGCCGAGCCCTGGGCGCAGCGTTTTCTGAGTGATCTCGACCGTTTCCTTGGCGGCGCCATGGCGACGACCTTGTATACGCAGGCCGGGCTTCGGGACACTTTGACTGGCGCCATCGGTGACAAGTACACCATTGCAGGCGTCATTGCGGAGCAACTGCAAGGCGTCTTCAATTATTCGGCCTATACGCCGGCCCCCGACCCGAACTATCAGAAAGGCTTGGTGGTCGCGCGCGACGCACTTCGTCAACAGCTCTACGTCAACTTGCTCAAAGCGTACGACACGTCGGTGATCGCGCAGTACGACACTCAGTCCACCACGCCGTGGACGGGTGGGGTAGGGGTGCCAACAGCGTCCTTGTTCGGCCAGGCCCGCCTGGCCGACACTGGCACTGCGGTGACTTTCGCTGCGGCCAAGACGGGTTTTGATCCTGCGCGCGCCTTCGTCAGCTTCTTCGCCACCGTGGCGGATCCCGAACGACACAGCTCAGTGCGAGGCACCCTGGAATACGCCTATTCACACACCGAATTCGATATCTCGCCGGCGGGTGTGCCAACGGGCTACGAGGCATCCAACTGGCTGTCTTTCATTCCGCTGCAGGACAAGGTCGCCAAACCTACGGCCCTGCAGAACACCAACCCTGGCGCACTATTGGCGCCGGTACCGTTGCGCACCTACCCATCGCTGCCTGCGATCCGCGAACAGGCTGCATCGCCAACCTATGCGCTGCCGGACAGCCTGGCAAAATTGCCGCTGTGGACCTACAAACTCACTTGCACACATGAGTTCGCAGCACAGGACAGCGTAAACATTACGGCGGACTTCAACCTCGCCAAGCCATTGCAGATGCGGGCAGCGCTATCGACCGCCGACCTGTTCAGTGCACTGGCGCAATACGTGGCCGTGGCCGACCAACTATGGACCTTGATGGACCCGCTCACTGTCCCCGGGAGCAATATCGGTGCCACGTCCCCCAGTGTGAATGCCGCCAAGACCTTCGGCGATCTGGTCGCGACCATCGCCAGCTCTTGGCATATCCGCCTACCGCAGCAGGCGAACAGCACGGCACCTGAGGATAGTTACATCGTCGGCGAGAGCTTTGCGTTCGACGCACGCGTCACCTACTCGGAGAATGGCCTTCTCATCAAGAGCTTCTCCCTGACCCGCCAGCAAGACCAACCAGGCCCGGCCAGCTCTTGGCCGCAGGTAGAGGTGATTTTGCCTGACGGGGTAGGGGTGCCGCTGCAGGCGCAGGTTCCGCTCACGCCAAGCGCCACGATGGTGTACCAGCCGATGTCAGGCACCGAGGTTCCTGCGCAAAACCAGCAGACCTTCCGGCTTGCCTGGAACGACATCAGCGTGTCCGCGTATCAGAACGCGCGCGCCCGCATGCTGGCCTTGCGCAACGAGGATCTGCTGTACGACCCGGCGCATCCGGACAACCCGGTACTGCAGACCAGCACCAGCTTCCTGCTCAAGACTGCTGAAGTCAGCGCCACCAGCATCGTGACTCCGTTAATCGAACGAGATATTCCTCAGGAAATCACTGGCGTCGATCTCAACACGGCACTTGCCGATGCCGTGCAAACGCTATTTCCTGCCGCCAGCGTATTGGCGGACACCGCGGCATCGTGGGGTGTGTTCTATGCATACGAACTGGTGCGAGACCTCGGCTTGCAGAACAACAGCTTGCTGAGCAAGCTGCCCGTTGCCCTCTATCCAAACCAGCCATTGGCCGGCACGGCCGGAGCGCTGGCGGGCGCCGTACAAACGTGGACGGACAACAACCACCCCGCATCGACGGGTGGAGGCTGGCTGTTCAGCGTGATCCTCTACTCGGGGCTGGAGAGCAGCGCGAGACCGCTGTTCAGTGCAGAGCTGTTCTATCGAATCGGAAAGGGCGGCTAGTCTTCGGTGTGGTTCATCGCCAGTGATAGCACCGATCCTGCCGAGGAATGGATTCGATCGATAGTGCGGAGCATGTCACAACATCAATTTCGCATTCTGGGTAATACGAAAGCCCGATGCGCTAAATGCCCCATATTCCTCCGCGGGTGTTACGCAGGATTGTCCATCCGCACTCAAGTGGGAGCGAGGAGAAGCTGCTGCTCAAGCCGGTCGGCGTCATGTTTTTGCGAAAATTCGCAAGATCATGCTTATTGACAAATTGGGCCATATTCTTCGAAGTATAGGAGCAACGAGCAAAAAGGAATTGCGGCGGCATGGACCTACTCCATGCATATCCGGGAACGGACTCAAGGGGGCAAGCTGATGTATACGGATGACCAAGCGCCAGATCCTCCTGGCTGGCTTGTCCATGCCCAGAGCCCGATACAAGCCATCTTTTTCAAGTAGCTGATACGTCAATCGATCTGTAAAGGCGATTGCGTTTTTCTTTTGCAGAGGAGCATGCATGTCCACCAGCTCGAGTCAGTCAGAAGCGATGTTTGAAGTGGTTGTCAACCAAGACGGACAATATTCGATTTGGCCGGTGGATAAGGCTGTGCCGCAGGGATGGGCGAAGGCAGGCCAGCAAGGCTCAAAAGAATCTTGCCTTGGATTCGTCAGCGAGGTATGGACCGATATGCGTCCACTTTCGCTCCGCGCGCGAATGCAGTCCAGTTAGTCACGTCGCGAGCGACGAAATGAAATAAAACAACGGCATCCTATCGTGGGTAATTGACCTACCAGAGGAGTGCCGGCAGTTCTCTTGTGCGCGCTTTCGGACGTCATGCGCCAGTTTGCGCGCACACCTTTGACGGCTGTTTGCGTGGTCTGCCATATATTCCGAATTCATCAATTCGCCCATGCATTGGTGGGTGGCGTGATTTTGAGACGGATTTATGGCCCGGAATGTGCGGGTTGCATGTGAAAACCGTATTTCTTTTTTCAGGACAGGGCTCACACCATTTTCAGATGGGTCGGGAGCTATTTGAGCGCGATGTGTGCTTTCGCACCACCATGCAACACGCGGATCGCGTGGTGCGCGAACGTTGCGGCGAATCGGTATTGACCGCGCTCTTTGCGGAGCGCAACACCAGAGATATTCCACTCAGTCGCCTCTTGCACAGCCACCCCGCCATCTTCATGGTGGAATATGCGCTGGCGAAGTCGCTGATAGATACTGGCGTGCGGCCTGATATGGTCCTTGGCGCGAGCTTAGGTACATTTGCCGCAGCGGCCGTGGCAGGTTGCATCGATCCGGATGCCGCGTTGCTGGCAGTGATCGAGCAGGCAATTGTGCTGGAAAAGCATTGCGAACCTGGCTGCATGATCGCAGTCATGGGTGAGCCGGAACGCTATCTCACGCCTGAATTGCACGCGCTCTGTGAGCTTGGGGCGAGCAACTTCGCCACCCATTCGGTGATCTCGCTACCGGGACCGAACGTGGCGGCGGCCGAAGCCTATCTTCGCCAGCATGGCGTAGCGTTCCAAAGACTTCCGGTTAACTTCGCCTTTCATTCGCGCTGGATTGACGCTGCCAGGCAGCCTTATCAAGAATTTCTGCGCACGCTTCAACTTCAACAGGGCAAGGCTCCCTTCATTTGTTGTGCCAGCAGCAAGCTATTGCACACCTTGCCTGTCAGCCACTTTTGGTCGTGCGTGCGTGACCCAATCCTCTTTCTGCAAACCATCCGCATGATCGAATCACAGGACAGCTACCGCTATATCGATGTTGGTCCAGGTGGAACGATGGCGACGTTCCTGAAATATGTATTACCGATTGATTCGGCCTCTCAGATTCATCACGTCATGTCGCCGTTCGGCGGCGACATGGATCGGTTGACTGAGCTGGCAGCGATTTCGCGACCAGCGGTGCGACACATAAATCAAGAAATAGGCCCGGCGGCACCGGGCCATCAAGACAACCAGGCACGGAGCAAGCGCATCATGGTGTCACGCAAAATGAAGGCAATCATCTTCCCCGGCCAGGGCTCCCAGTTCAAAGGAATGGGCAAAGACCTCTTCCCGCTATTTCCGGAGCAGGTCAAAAGCGCGTCCGACATCCTCGGCTACTCGCTAGAGGATTTGTGCTTGAACGATGCGCAAGAGCATTTATCGCAGACGCGATATACCCAGCCTGCGCTATTTGTGGTTAATGCCATGCATTACTACCGGCAGCGCGAATTGCGTGTCATCGACGAAACCGATTCGCTGCCAGATTTCTTTGCCGGCCACAGCCTTGGCGAGTACAACGCCTTGCTCGCGGCTGGAGTGTTCTCTTTTGAAACGGGACTGCGCCTGGTTAAAAAGCGGGGAGAGCTGATGGGCGCGGCCAGCGGTGGCGGGATGGCGGCCGTGCTGGGTATTTCGGTCAAGGAAATCAGGACGATGCTTGATGAACATCAACTCGGACAGATCGATATCGCCAATTTGAATACACCGACGCAAACCGTTATTGCCGGTGAGAAAAATGCGATCGCGGCGGCGGCCGAGCTGTTTTCGCAAAAAAATGTACGTTGCGTTACGTTGAATGTCAGTGCGGCATTTCATTCACGCCACATGCGGTCGGCGCAAGTCGAGTTCGCCGAATTCCTGCAGCAGTTCTCCTTTGTGGCACCCAAGGTCACGGTGATCGCCAATGCGACCGCTCGTCCTTACGATCCCGCACGCATCGCCGAGACGCTAGCCCGCCAGATCGCATCACCGGTGCAATGGGTGGATTCGATCCGCTACCTGATGGGCCAGGGCGAGGTGGAGTTCCAGGAGATCGGAGCGAGCGTGCTTTCGAAAATGGTGAACGAAATCATGGCCAAGGAAACGCCGATTGTTGAAGATGCGCCGCGTGTCCTGCCGGGTACGAGGAAGGTAGTGCAAAGCGAAGGTGCGACAACGCCGAACGCGGGCGACCTGAAGGCGAATGCACCCGCAGCGACGCACGAAACAGGCCGGATCAACGGGCGCGACGTGCCGCTTCGAGTAGAAGCGACCTCACTCGGCAGCGAAGTGTTTCAGCGCCGATTTGGCTTGAAGTACGCCTATATGGCGGGCGCAATGTATCGCGGCGTCGCCTCCGCCGAGCTGGTCATCAAAATGGGCAGGGCGGGTTTGTTGAGCTTTTTCGGTGCGGGCGGGCTGTCGCTGGAAAAGATCGAGGCAAACATCGTTCGCATACAAGGCGAGTTGAATGCAGGTCAGCCTTACGGCATGAATTTGCTGGCTAATTATGAATATCCCGCATTAGAGGCAGCGGTGGTCGATCTGTATCTCAAGTACGGGATCAAGAATGTCGAGGCCGCCGCCTTTATGCAGATGACCCCGGCCCTGGTCAGATTTCGCTTGCAAGGTCTGCATACCAATGCGCACAACGAGATCGTCTGCGACCACCGGATCGTCGCGAAGATATCGCGCCCGGAAGTAGCCAGGGCGTTCATGAGTCCGCCACCGATGGCCATCGTGGAGAAGCTGCTGGAGCAGCATCTGATAACACCGCAGCAAGCGGTGTTGTCGCAGAAAATCCCGGTCAGTCACGACATCTGCGTCGAAGCCGATTCGGGCGGCCATACCGATGGCGGTATCGCGGCGGTGATGTTGCCGCCTCTCTTGCGGCTGCGTGACGAGATGCAGCGGACGCACGGTTACGCGGAGCCCATGTGCATGGGATTGGCAGGTGGTATCGGCGGGCCCGAAGCCGCCGCTGCTGCCTTCCTGCTGGGCGCGGATTTCATCATGACCGGCTCGATCAACCAATGTTCCGTCGAAGCGGGCATGAGTCCGGATGGTAAATCGATGCTGCAGGAAATGGACATCCAGGACACCGAATATGCGCCGGCTGGCGACATGTTTGAAATCGGCGCGCAGGTTCAGGTGATGAAGAAGTCGGTTTTCTTTCCGGCGCGGGCGAACAAATTGCTCTCGCTCTATCGCCATTACGACAGCCTGGACGATATACCGAAGCGCACCCGGCACCAGTTGGAAACCACGTTCTTCAAAAAGACCTTTGATGAGATCTGGTCCGAGACGGCGAATTATTTCAAATCGGTCAAGCTGGAGCATGAAATTGCCAAGGCGGAGGCCAATGCGAAGCACAAGATGGCGCTGGTGTTTCGTTGGTACTTTGCCTATTGCACGCGCATCGCCATGGAAGGCAAGGGCGACGACCGCGTGAATTATCAGATCCAGACGGGGCCGGCATTGGGCTCGTTCAATCAGTGGGTCAAAGGGACGGAATTGGAACAGTGGACCAAGCGTCACGTGGATCACATCGCGATCAAGATCATGGATGCGACGGCGGAACACCTGACACGGTCCTTTGCCCGCTTTCTCAGTAGCTGAAGAAGCGACTGGGCATCGGCAGGTCCGCACGCGCCGAGCCTCAGCCGCCGGCCGTGTAACCGGGGCGATCGCAGCGCCGGCTATGCAGGCCACGCGTGCAAGCGATCCAAGTCCGCGGGAGTTGTCCGGGCGAGGCGGCCTGCCGTTTCAACGGTTGCAATCAGGTTGACTGAAGCAGCATCCAAAGAGCACACCAAAGGATAGGTACGATCATGAATGTCCGTCAGATTCCGCCGCAAGAAAGCCAATCGCAAATTACTGGCGAGAAGAGCGAGGATCACATTGTCGATCATCGTAACGGTGGGGATATGGCCATCATCGGCATGGCTTGCCGTTTTCCCGGTGCCGGAAATTACGACCAATACTGGGAGAACCTGTGCAGCGGTTTGTCCAGTATCAGTGAGGTTCCGGAAAACCGCTGGGACAAGGATGCTTTTTATTCGACCAATGCGCAGGACAAGAACAAGTCGATCAGCAAGTGGGGTGGTTTTGTCGACGGTGTCGAGTTTTTCGACGCGGATTTCTTCGGTGTCTCGGCACGCGAAGCTGAGGTGATGGACCCGCAGCAACGGATCATGCTGGAGCAGGCGTGGGCATGCATCGAAGATGCGGGCTACGACCCCAAGGCATTCAGCGGCACGAATACCGGTGTCTATGTCGGAGTATTCAATTTCGATTACGAAGATCACCTGAGACATGCACTCGATGCGATCGAAGGGCATGTTTCCACGGGGACGCATACCGCGCTCATCCCTAACCGAATCTCCTATTTCTTGAATTTGCATGGCCCAAGCCTGCCGATCGATACCGCATGCTCCAGCTCACTGGTCGCGTTGCACAAGGCGGCGCATGCGATCCGTCGCGGCGAATGCGACTACGCCCTGGTCGGCGGAGTGAGCGTGCTGTGCAGCCCCACCCATTTCATTTCATTTTCCAAGACCGGCATGCTGTCGCCAGACGGCAGTTGCAAGAGTTTTGACGAGCGTGCCAACGGCTACGTCCGCGGCGAAGGCGCGGCGATGATCTTGATCAAGCCGCTCGACAAAGCCATTCGAGACAAGGATCGGATTGCCGCCGTATTGCGCGGCACGGCGGTGAATCATGGCGGCCACGCGCGCACGGTGACCTACCCAGGATCGACCGCACAATCGAACGTGATCGCCGAGGCCTTGCGTCAGGCAAACATACCGGTAAGCACCATCGGCTATGTCGAAGCGCACGGCACCGGAACGCCCAAGGGCGACCCGATCGAAGTGGAAGGCCTGAAACTGGCATTTTCCCGTGTCGCCACCGATCGCGGGGAGGTATTGAACGAGCAATCCTGCGGTATCGGCAGCGTCAAGACCAATGTCGGTCATCTGGAATCGGTTGCTGGCCTGGCCGGCTTGATCAAGACGATTCTATGCATGAAGCACCGGGCTTTTCCGCCGCTGGTGCACTACCAGAAGCTCAATCCGCGTATCACGCTGGATGGCAGTCCGTTCTTTATTATCGACACGGCGCGGTCGTGGGCCGCCTTGGTCGATGACAATGGACAGGCTATTCCTCGGCGTGCTGGCATCAGCTCTTTCGGCTTCGGTGGCGTGAATTCCCACGTTGTGGTCGAGGAATATGTCGAGCCGGAGGGCGAGACAACTGGAGCTTCGTCCGAGCCGTCTACGCTGATCGTGTTGTCGGCCAAGACCGAGCCGGTGCTACGCCAACGCGCACAGCAACTGCTTGCCGCACTGGCATCACCCGACCTTCGCCGCGCCGGTTTGGCGGATCTGGCCTATACGCTGCAAGTGGGACGACAGGCGATGGCGGCGCGCGTGGCGCTGGTGGTCGACTCCTTCGATGCGCTACAGACGCGGCTGGAAAACTGGCTGGCGCAATCGTCCTCATCCGGCGAGGTCTTTAGCGGTCAGCTTTCACCCGAAGTGCTGGCACGCGCTGGAGATGAGGCGGAGCACGATGGCTCGTTGACCTCGCTGCTAGCCAGCGGAGATCTCCAGGCGGTGGCAGGCAAGTGGGTCGAAGGGCATGCGTTTGATTGGACGGTTTTGCATGAAGCAGGCAAGCGCCGTCGCCTCGCACTCCCGACCTATCCATTCGTCAAAGAGAAACATTGGGTTGAGGCAAAGCCGTCAATGGCATCGGCTTCGTCGCAGGCGGCCATCCATCCGCTGGTACATCGCAATACGTCGAATTCTGCCGGGCTGCGCTTCAGCAGCCGCTTCAGCGGAAGCGAATTCTTTCTTGCCGACCACGTTGTGCAGGGTGAGCGCACGTTGCCGGGTGCGGCACAGCTGGAGATTGCCCGTTGCGCCGCAGGCCACGCGGTTGCCCACAGCGGTCCACACCGTTTGAAAGATGTCGTATGGCTGCGGCCTGTCGTGGTTGGGGCTGAGCCAAAAGACCTGCACATTGCGCTGTTCCCGGAAGGCAACGGCGAATTCAGTTTTGAACTTTACGACGATGCCGACGGCGACGAAGGTGTGGTGTATAGCCAAGGCTCGATGCTGGCCGTCGCGGATGCGGAGTCGCGCGCAGCAGTGCCGCACGACCTCGCCGGGATGCGCCAGCAATGTGCGCCATCATCGATCAGCGCAGAGGCATGCTATGCCGCGTTTGACCGGATGGGCCTGAACTATGGACCAGGCCATCGTGGCTTGAGCGAGCTGTTCGTCGGGCAGGAGCTGGCTCTGGCGCGGATCACGCTGCCCGATGCGCTGAAAACGTTGCAGGAAAGCTATGTCCTTCATCCCAGTGTGCTCGATGCGGCGCTGCAGGCGGCGATAGCTTTTCAAGCCGGCGGTGTCGGCGGACTGGGAGAGGCGGTACTGATGCTGCCTTTCGCGTTGGGATCGCTGGAGGTACTGGCTCCCTGCACTGACAACATGTGGGCCGTGATACGCCGCAGCGCCGGTCATGCGGCAGACGGTGCGTTGCAAAAATTCGATATCGAGCTGTGCGACGACAACGGGCTGGTCTGTGTACGCCTCGGTGAATTTTGCGCGCGTGCAACGGTACATGCAGCATCCGATGAACCGGCACGGACGGCCTTGCTGCACCTCGATTGGACAGCGCAGCCGGCTATCACCGCCGGTGCGCCACGCTATGCGCGACATGTGATGTTGCTGTGTGGCGACTCGGAAGATCTTCGCCTCGCTTCGCCTGAGCTACGGTCGAGATTGCCTGATGCGGTGTGGATTGACATCGATATGCGCGACCCGCTCGCGTCGTGCTATGAATCGGCGGCCGCGACCTTGCTGGAGCACATTCGATCACTGAGCAGCCAGCCAGGCCAGCACCTGATCCAGCTGGTGGTACCGACCCAGGGTATCGGCCAGACCATGGCGGGCCTAGGCGGCATGCTGCGCACGGCGCAGCTGGAAAATCCGCGCATCGTCGGTCAGGTGATCGGCATTGAGACCGGGCAGGACGTCGTACAGGTGCTGGCGGAAAATCGCGACAGCCTGGCGACGCAAATCCGTTACGTCAGCGGTGTGCGCCAAGTCGGTGGCTGGATCGAACGGCAACCATTGCCGGATGCCGCATCGCCATGGAAAGCGCAGGGCGTGTACCTGATCACCGGCGGCACTGGCGGCCTCGGCCTGATCTTCGCTCGCGACATCGCGCATCAAGCCAAGGGCGTAACGCTGATCCTGACCGGACGCTCGCCGCTGACGTCAGCGACACAAGCCAAGTTCGGCGAACTCGAGGCACTGGGTGCCACGGTGCAATACCGCCAGCTCGACGTGGGTGATCGCGATGCGGTGATGCAATGCGTGCATGGCGTGACCGAAACCTTCGGCGGCCTGCACGGCATCATTCACAGTGCGGGTGTCTTGCGCGACAGCTTTATCATCAAGAAGACCCGCGAAGAATTGCAGGATGTGCTGCATGCCAAGGTGGCTGGCACCCTGTATCTCGACGAAGCCAGTCGCTCGCTCGCGCTCGATAGCTTCATCTGCTTCTCGTCGACGTCTGGCGCGCTTGGCAATGTCGGCCAGGCCGACTATGCGGCGGCGAACGCCTTCATGGATGCGTTCGCGCACTACCGCAGCGCCCTGGTCGCCGAAGGCCTGCGCCACGGACGCACGTTGTCGGTGAACTGGCCGCTATGGGAAGAGGGCGGCATGCAAGTCGATGCCGCTACACGCCAGAGCATGACCCAGCAGACTGGGTTGATTCCTCTGCGCACTGCTAGCGGTTGCGGTGCCTTGGCGCAGGCTTTGTCGAGCGAGCTGCCGCAGGTGCTGGTGGCTGAAGGTGCGATACGCCGTTTCAAGTCCAGCTTATCTACGGTGGCGAAGCCCGTCGCCGTGGCGCTCAAGTTCGATGGCGCGGCGGCGAATGCGCCTTCTGACGAGCTGCAGGAAAAAGCCATCCGCTATTTTGTCCGGCTGTTGTCGGGCACGCTCAAGCGACCCGCCCACAGTATCGATGCGCGGGTACAGATGGAGGCCTACGGTATCGACTCCATCCTGGTGATGGATTTGACCCGAGCCTTGGAGCAAGTGTTCGGCTCGCTCTCCAAGACCCTGCTTTTCGAATACCAGACGATTGCCGCGTTGGCTGGCCACTTTCTGCAAAATCACCGCGCCCGCCTGAGTGAAGTGCTCGGTGAAACGCTGCACGACGCACCGGTAGCACCATTGCCGCGCGAGGAAGTCGCGCCGGCCGCCGCCGTAACAAGCCGTCGCCCCCGCTTTGGCATGCGGCAGGAAAGTTTCCAGGGTGAGGTCAGATCATCCGGAGATGTCGCGCGCGTCAATTCAACGGCAGCTACTAGGGATGTCGGCGAGATCGCCATCATCGGTGTGGCCGGGCGCTACCCGCAGGCCGGCAATCTCGAGCAGTTCTGGGCCAATCTGAGCCAGGGCAAAGACAGCATCACCGAGATTCCCTCCGAACGCTGGGACTACAAGCTCTACTACGACGAAGACCGCAACACGGCCGGCAAGACCTATAGCAAATGGGGTGGCTTCATCGATGGCGTCGATCTGTTCGATCCGTTGTTCTTCAACATCTCGCCGCGCGAAGCGGAGTTGATGGACCCGCAGGAACGGCTGTTCCTGGAATGTGTGCACGCCACGCTGGAAGACGCCGGCTACACCCGGGAGAGCGTCACTCAACATGCCGGTGCGGGACAGGAAGGCAGCGTCGGCGTCTTCGTCGGCGTGATGTACGAGGAATATCAACTGTACGGCGCGCAAGAGCAGGCTAGGGGAAACAACCTGGCGATGCTCAATAGCGCGGCGTCAGTCGCGAACCGTATTTCATATTTCTGCAATTTCAACGGCCCCAGCATGGCGCTGGACACCATGTGCTCGTCGTCGCTGCCGGCGATCCATCTGGCCTGCCAAAGCTTGCAACGCGGTGGCTGCGCGGTGGCGGTTGCCGGCGGCGTAAATGTGTCGGTGCATCCCAACAAATACCTGATGCTGGCGCAAGGCAAGTTCATTTCCGGCAAGGGCCGCTGCGAGAGTTTTGGTGAGGGTGGCGAAGGCTATGTGCCGGGCGAAGGTGTCGGCGCAATCCTGCTCAAGCCATTGGCGCAGGCCAAGGCGGATGGTGATCACATCTATGGTGTGATCAAAGCCACGGCGATCAATCACGGCGGCAAGACCAACGGCTACACCGTGCCCAATCCCAACGCGCAGGCGAAGGTGATTGAACGGGCCTTGCGTGAAGGCGGTATCGATGCGCGCGCGGTGAGTTATATCGAAGCGCACGGCACCGGCACCAGCCTGGGTGATCCGATCGAGATCGCCGGGCTGTCCAAGGCGTTCCGGAACTGGACGCAGGATACGCAGTTCTGCGCGATCGGTTCGGCCAAATCCAATATCGGTCATTGCGAAAGCGCGGCGGGCATTGCTGGGGTGACCAAGGTATTGCTCCAGCTGAAGCATCAGCAACTGGTGCCGAGCCTGCATTCGAGTGTGTTGAATCCGAATATCGACTTTGACGGCACACCGTTCGTAGTGCAGCAGGAACTCGCCGCGTGGCCGCGGCCGATGCTGGAGATTGGCGGTGCGAAGCGGGAAGGGCCGCGAATCGCGGGCATCTCCTCGTTCGGCGCAGGCGGTGCGAATGCGCATGTGGTGATCGAAGAATACGTCGCCCCCGCCGTATCGCAAGCTGCACATGGCCCAGCACTGATCGTGCTCTCGGCACGTCACGAAGATCGGTTGCGCGAACAAGTACAACGATTGCTCGCGGCCATCGCATCAAGCACAGATATGGCTCTCGCCGACTTGGCCTACACTCTGCAAGTCGGCCGTGAAGCGATGGAAGAGCGGTTGGCATTGGTCGTGAATTCGCTGGACGAGCTGCGCGAAAAACTGAGTGCCTATGTGGCGGGTGAAACCGCCATCGAAGACTTGTATCGCGGCCAGGTCAAACGCAACAAAGACACTTTGGCGGCGCTGGCTGGCGACGATGATATGGCCACTATCGTCGAGGCGTGGATCGCCAAGAGCAAGTTCGGCAAGTTGCTTGATCTGTGGGTGAAGGGCCTAGCATTCGACTGGCAGCGCCTGTACGACGCTGAGCCAATCCGGCCACGCCGTATCAGTCTGCCGACGTATCCGTTTGCCCGCGAACGTTATTGGATACAGACCGGCCCGGCGCAGTCGGTTATCTCGTCCGGCAGCGGTACGGCGTTGCATCCGCTGCTGCATCGGAACACCTCGGACGTCGCTGGCTTGCGCTTCAGCACACATCTGAGTGGCGAGGAATTCTTCCTGACCGATCACGTGGTGCAGGGCGCTCGGGTATTGCCGGGCGTTGCGCAACTGGAAATGGCCCGTCGCGCGGTCAGTGAGGTGATCGGTGAAGCAGCTCGTATCGCATTGAACGACGTGGTGTGGGTACGGCCCATCGTGGTCGACACCGACGGGTTAATGCTGCATATCGCGCTTTATCCCGAAGAAGCCGGTGACATCGGCTTCGAGATCTATAGCGAAGGCGAGGGTGGCGAAACCGTAGCGTATAGCCAGGGCATGGCCTCGGTAGATAGCCAGGACGTGACCTCGGCTGGCGCGACATACGATCTTGCAGCATTACGCGAGCAATGCGTGCAGGCGCACTGGGATGCGCAAGCGTGTTACGCCGTGTTCGAACGCATGGGCTTGCACTATGGCCCGGGGTTCCAGGGGTTAAGTGAATTGTTTGTCGGACCGCAGCAGGTTCTGGCGCGGATCACCTTGCCAGCCTCAGTGCAGATGGATGGCTACGTGCTGCATCCCAGCCTGCTGGACGCAGCCTTGCAAGCGACGCTTGGCCTGCAAATGGGCGAGGGTTCGGAGGCTCGCGAGGTAATGCTGATGCTGCCCTTTGCCTTGGGTGCCTTGGAGGCAGAGGCGCCATGCACCGCTGCCATGTGGGCGGTTGTGCGGCACAGTGCTGGCAGCAAGCAGGGCGACGCCGTGCAACGCCTCGATATCGATCTCTGCGATGAACACGGCGCGGTGTGTGTGCGTTTCAAGCAGTTCAGCCTGAGGCCGTTGACGGCGAGCGCCGTGCACAACGAAGCAGCGCCGGCGTCGCAGCAGACCGAATCGACCGCACTGTCAGGCACTCACGGTGCGCCGATCCAGACACTGCTATTGCGCCCTGAATGGACCGTGCAGCCTGCCAACGTCGGTAGCGCCACTAACCGTGTGTTTGCGCAGCAGCTGGTGATGCTATGCGGCCTCGATGCGATAGATGCGGATCGCGTGCAGGCGCAGATGCAGGACGTGGCGTGCATGGTATTTGCCGCGGAGCAGGATCTGGCGTCGAGCTATGAGCAGGCGGCCAGCGCTTTGCTGGAACAAATCCAGTCACTAGGCAGTCAGAGCGGTAAACACCTGATCCAGGTTGTGGTGCCGAGCCAGGGCGCCGGCCAGACCATGGCCGGACTGGGCGGCATGCTACGCACGGCACAGCTGGAAAATCCGCGCATCGTTGGTCAAGTGATCAGTGTTGAAGCTGGCCAGGACGCGATGCAGGCGCTGTTGCAAAACCGCAGCGGTGATGTGCAGCAAGTGCGTTACGTCAACGGCGAGCGCCAGATCGGTGGCTGGGTCGAGCGGTCGTCTTCGCCCGAGGCTGCCTCACCGTGGAAAGCCCATGGTGTATACCTGATCACCGGCGGCGCCGGTGGACTGGGCTTGATCTTCGCCCGCGAGATTGCGCGGGAAGCTCGGAACGCGGTGTTGATTCTGACCGGCCGCTCGCCGTTGAACGAAGGCATCCAGGCCAACATTCGTCAACTGGAAACCCTCGGTGCGATGGTCAGATACCACGCGGTCGACGTGGCCGATGCAGTTGCCTTGACGCAACTGGTGCAAAGCATTCCGGAGGAGTTCGAAAGCCTCGACGGCATCATCCATAGTGCCGGCGTGGTGCGCGACAGCTTTATCGCCAAAAAGACCCGCCAGCAATTGCACGAGGTGTTCAGCGCCAAAGTGGCCGGTACGCTGAACCTCGATCAGGCGAGCCGCGACATGGCGCTCGACTGCTTTATCTGCTTCTCATCGATTGCCGGAGCCGTGGGCAACGTCGGCCAGGCTGACTATGCGGCGGCGAACGCCTTTATGGATGCGTTTGCACATCATCGCGGCGAGCTGGTGGCACAGGGACAGCGCCACGGACGCACGCTCTCGGTGAACTGGCCGCTGTGGGACGAAGGCGGTATGCAAGTAGATGCGGCCACGCGCACGATGTTGATCCAGCAACTGGGTATGCACGCCTTGGCCACCGACAGCGGCGTGCTGGCTTTGCGCCAAGCGCTGGCGAGTGGATCGAACCAACTGCTGGTGGTCGCGGGCGATGCGGCACGCATTCGCCAAGTGGTGATGGGCGAATCGCGAGAAACAACCCCAGCGTTGCCGTCTGTGGCGACCAACGGCGGCGGTGCGAAGGCGAGCCAGGACGACCAGTCGTTGCCGGAACAAATTAAGCGAATGCTGGTGGGATTGGTGTCATCGCTGATCAAGGTCAAGCCGGAGGATATCGATGGTGAGACGACTTTGAGCGAATACGGTTTCGACTCGATCTCGTTGACTGAATTCGGCAACGCCCTGAACCAGCAGTACCGGATTGAACTGAAGCCGACGATCTTCTTCGAATACCCGACGCTGGGCGGCCTGGCTGACTATCTGGTGCGTGAGCATCAGGCAGTGCTGGCACCGCAGTTTGCGATGGCGAACAACACGACACCTATGGGGGAACCGGTCGTGACGATGCCTATGCTCGAGCGTAGCCATGCGCGCGGGCGCAGCGGTTTCCGCACAGCGGTGACGAGCCGGAGTCAGGTGGTCAACGAGCCGGTTGCCGTCATCGGCATCAGCGGGCAATTCCCGCAAGCGCGGGACATCGATGCGTTCTGGCGCAACCTGCGCGACGGCAGGGATTGCATCACTGAGATTCCGGCTGGGCGCTGGGATTGGCGTG
>DASZCB010000117.1:0-3173 GCA_035943575.1 Rhodanobacter sp.
GTGCGAAAAGCTACCGCGTGCAGATGGCGCCAAACGACCGTTTCGAAGCGTTGCTGCTCGATCACGTCACCAGCACCGCGCGCATCAGCTTGCCCAACGTGCCTGATGGCGATTACGCCGTGCGCGTGCACGGCATCGATAGCAGAGAGCTGGAAGGCGAGGACAGCGCTGCCTGCACGCTTCACATTAGCAGTCATCCGTAACAGCCGTTGGCGATGGAACTGCTTTCCGGCAGCGCGGTCCACGAGGCGCAGTCGCGCTTCCGTTGAACCGAAATCGACAGGTCGCCTAACAGGCATTTTTGAGAAATGGCCAAGGCGGCGTGTGCGCGTGGCCGCAGGGGTGCTGCCTCGGTGCGCTCGTTCGAGCTCGATACGCACGATGAAGTTATTGAAGTGAATCAAGAGTCGCATTCTTGATCGTCTAGGAATTTTCCGATTCAAAGCGCGAAGCACGTCACCCAGAATTGCACCCGTAAAAGATGTGACGGGCGGCGTGTGCATTGTCCGGACCAAGGGTCCCGCGTCCGCCACATGATGGTTTCCACATATCCAAGGATGGGTATGTGTCGGCGAGTACGTCGGCGGCAGTCGAACCTTGGCCCCCTGGGGTTCGACTGCTGGGATCTGGTTGCGGCAAGAGGGACGCTGGTGAGTTGAATCGCATGCTGTCGCCAGGGAAGTTCCTGGCGACTATCGATCCGAATCATTCCCACGTCCTCTTCGTTTCGCGAGTGGCGTATGTGCTCGTTTCATTCAGTGAAGCGCCTGAGCAGCGCTTCTCCGTTTCTGACATCGTCCGTCGCACTGAGCCTGGCGTGAAAGTCACCGGCCAGCAGAAGCGCAACGCCATGCACAGACGGCGATGACAGTTACTACGAGTGCGCCCATTCCAGCGGCCTGCTCCAGATAGCTTCCCAGGCATTAACTCGTACCTGTCCCGGCGTCATGGCCAAGACGGCGTGTACGTGTAGCCGCAGGGGCTCTATGCCAATGCGCTCATTCGAGCTTGGTATGCACGATGAATTATTGAAGTGAGTCAAGAATCGCATTTTTTTCGTCTAGGAATTTTCTGATTCAAAACGTGAGATGCGTCACACAAAATCGCACCCATCAAGATGTGACGGGCGCCACGTTCACTGTCCGGACCAAGGGTCCGGCCCGCCACATGACGGTTTTCCACATACCCAAGGATGGGCATGTGTCGGCGAGTACGTCGGCGGCAGTCGAGCCTTGGTCCCCCTGGGGCTTGGCTGCCGGGATCTGATTGCGGCAGAGGGCGGCGATGGATGCCGATGAGTTGGATCGCATTCTGTTGCCGGGGAAGTTCTTGGCGAATATCGATCCGAATTCATACGCACGCCCCCTCGTTTTGCGAGTGGGCGTGCGTGTTCGTTTCAGCGGCGTGCCTGAGTGACATCACTTAATTGGCGGTCTGAGAGGCGGTAATGAACAAAATTTTCAGCAAGGTGTGGAGCAAGTCGCTGGGGCAACTGGTGGTTGCTTCGGAATTGGCTAGCAGCGATAACTCGGGTGCTTCTGTGGCCATAGTGGGCACGGCGCATCCGATGGGGTTGCTACGCATTTTGTCGCTAGCCATTGCAGCGGTGCTGATAGGTACCCTGGCCATGCCACAGCGGGCGCATGCGAGCACGATCTCCATCAATGGCGGATCTGGATGCGGAGGTGTGGGTACTGTTGGGACAGGCCCTGACGGTGTCACGAGTTACACCGATAGAGCACAGGTCGACGGGAGCGGCTATTACTCGACAGTAGCCGGTTGCTCCTCAAGTGGCGGTAACTTCCTGGGTGCCACCACTTATGGCTATTACACATCAGTGACAGGCGATGGTGGCACGGCCATGGGATTCGGTGCGACAGCAGCTCAATGGGCGGCTGCCTATGGCTTGCAAGCCAACGCCACCGGTCAGGCCAGTACGGCTATGGGATTCAACGCACTTGCCAACAGCACGAACGCGCTGGCGATCGGCAGCGGTGGCGGCAATACGGTAGCCAATAGCACTCGCGCCACGGCAGCGGGCGCTACAGCTATCGGTGGCAATGCAACGGCTGGCGCGCAGGCGACCGCAGCCGATGCCATCGCCATCGGTGGTCAGTCCTCGGCAACAGGTGGCCAGTCGCAAGCGATTGGTTCTAAATCCAAGGCCTCGGCGATCAATGCTTCGGCCATCGGTTCATCCGCTACCGCCTCTGCGGCAGGTGCGACCGCCATCGGTGGCAACGCCACGGCGGGGTCAAGTGCTGCGGCGACGAACGCCGTTGCCATCGGCGGACAATCCTCCGTACTTGCGGCCGCGACATCGGGCGTTGCGGTGGGGCGCGGCGCGACCGTCAATGGTGCGTTTGGCATCGCCGAAGGTGACGGCATTTCCAGCGGCGCTACCGGCCAGAACGTCGCTATCGGTTCGTCGGGGACCACGGCTAATTCGAGTTCGGCCACGGGCGGCGCCGTAGCGATCGGTCGCGGACAAACGGCGACCGGCAATGGCGCGGTAGCGATTGGCGATCCGAATGTGTCGAATGGTATTGGCGCAGTGACATTGGGTGCCAATAACACGGCAGCCGGCAATGCGGCCGGTACCACCGCTGCCAACGGCGCAGTGGCGATAGGTAATTCCAATAGTGCCATCGGCCAAGGAGCGGTAGCCTTGGGCAATAGTTCCAGTGCTTTGGGACAATCAGCGGTGGGGGTGGGTGATACGGCGAAGGCCTATAACGCAGAAAGTATCGCGATGGGCCTCAACGCGACGGCCGGCGTGTCGGGCTCTGTCAGTGCGGTCAATATCCGCGACACGGCCATCGGCAGCAACGCCTCTGCTATTGGTGGCAACTCTACTGCTATTGGTGACTTTAGCTCGGCTTCCGGCAACTACGCGACCGCCGTAGGCGAGGGGGCTACGGCTTCTGGTGCTAGCAGTGCGGCCTTGGGTGTTGGCGCGACTGCCAGCGTTGCGGGCTCCGTTGCACTAGGGGCTTCGGCAGCCACAACTAGCGCTGCATCGGCAGCCACCGGCGGCACTGGCAGTGTGAGCAACGCAACGATAGGTAGCACTACCTTTGGTCCGTTCGCCGGCGCTAGTTCGAACGCAGGAGTGGTCAGTGTCGGTGCGGCTGGCACTGAGCGCCGGATACAAAATGTCGCCGCTGGGCTGA
>DASZCB010000118.1:0-4650 GCA_035943575.1 Rhodanobacter sp.
AGTAACTGAACAGCGCGACGTGACTGCCATGGCCGGTCGAGGTAAGGATCGGCGCGAGGAAGCCGGCGAGCAGGCCGAGTACCGCCAGCGCGAGTGCTTCCTGCAACACCGCGAGCAAGCCGACACCGGCGACCAGCACCACCAGCAGCACAAACGCTGCCAGCGGCGGCAGCAACGCGTACAGGCGGAACGCGGCAAACACGGTGATCAGCAACACGCCGATTGCGCCACCCTGCAGCGACAGCGCAAATACCTTCCGCTCATCACGCTGACGCCAGCCGATCAGCAGCGCGATGATCGCCGCCAGCGCCACCAGGCTCAGGCGCAAGCCGATCGGCACGCGCAGCATCCCGGCGTCCGAGGCGTATTTCAACAGGGCCGCTACGCCGGCGAACAACACCAGCATTCCGATCTTCACCGGCACGTTGCCTTCGGTAAACCAACTCTTGATGCGCGATATCGCCACAGTCGCCATGTCCGGCTGCGCGGGTTTGTCCGGGCGCGCCGGCGTGGCGATGCGTGGTCGCGGCGCTGCGCTTGTGATGGGATGCGTCAGCGGTGGCGGCACGGCTGGCGTTGGCGCATCGGAATACGCGGCGTCGTAGCGGGTTTCCTGCAGCTTCGCTGCTGGCGCGGTAGCCGGTGGTTGTTCGGAAGGCCGCGCCGGTGTCGGCGTCGCGACACGTTGCGCCAGCGCCCGATCGAGCAGCGCGCGGGTCTTCTCCAGTTCGCTGCGCAGATTTTTCTGACGCGCCCAGAGCAGGCCCAGCAGCACGCCGGTCAGTATGCCGTACAGATGGTTGCCGGAACCCGAGCCGTCGATCATGCCGACGACCATGAACAACACCAGTCCCGCCAGTGCCCAACCGATATACATGAACTCCTCCTGAGTCACGCAGCCCCACATCAGGGCCAGCCCGAACAGTCTGGCATGGAACGTCAATCGGTAGACAGGGCGGTCGCGCTGGATCGGCGCTGTACCTCGTTGCTGCCTACGTTGCCGCGATTCGCGATGAAGAGTGCTTGCGTGTCGCTGCGCTCAGAGTTTGGGAAAAAATTCGACCGCTGTAGCGAGCGCGCCGTCGGCACGGACGTACGACGGCGGTCGTAGTAGGTGGGCGATTTTTTCACAGACTCTCACGTCGATGGCGGCATGCGCGTACGCAGCAGTGCATCCACCGATTGCTGCCATTCCGGCGAGCCGGGTTTCGATTGCGGCGCTTCCTGACCCAGCTTGCGCTGCACGGTCGCGTTCCATTCGGCCGATCCATGATCCGGGCCGTGCCCGTTGCCGTCGTCGATTTCCAGCGAGCGGTCGACCCACACATACCATTCGGCGGAACCGAGCGTGGCGTCGGCCGGCGCAGTCTGGCTAGCCTGCGCTTGCGGCGGTGCTGGTGTGGGCGCGCAGGCGGCGAGCAGCAGGGCGAGGGGCAGGCTGGCGACGAATCGGCGCATGGGGAGCTCCGAGTAAAGATTGTCAAAGAGCCTACTGCGTGTATCCGCGCGGGTGATTAATTTTTCATGACGCGAGGAACGTCATTCAGTTGTCTATCGTTGAGTTGAAGCTCGCACATGGCAGCTCTGATGCTGCGTCGATAGTGCGGCAGCCGGTTTTGTCTCAACGCAACAGATCGATCTTCCGCAGTCCGCGCCGGATGGCTTCGAGGTTGCCGTCGGCGGGCCAGCCGACCACCTTGTCGACGACCGTGCCGTGGCTGAGAAAGTAGAACGTCGGGGTCTCGATGCGTTCGACCATCGGCAGCGTGGCGTTGTCGTAGGCGATGCCGAGCCGCAGCGCGGGGTGCGCGCGGTTCCAGTCCTGCACGGCATCGAAGGCGGTGATCTCATCGACGGGAGCCACCCATTGCGCGTTGTCGCGAAACAGCGCACGCAGCAACGGATCGGCCTCGATGTCGCGCGCGGCATTCTCCGAGAAATGGCAGTTCGTTGAGGCCAGCACCACGACCTGTGCGGGAACGCGGATATTGAAGCGGTAACGCACCAGTTCGCGCTTGTGCGTGCCGGGCGTGGCGATCCACAGGCTGGGCCGACCCTTGCTGATACGCATGGGAGAAAGCATGGCCGGCGCGGAGTTGCGTTCGATCAATGGATAAGCGGCAAGTAGTGCGCGGGCTTCATCGGTGTGATGGGCGACGATCAGTGCACCGTAGAGATCGCTGGCATGCGGACGATCGACGCGATGGCGGCGTTCCAGTTCGGCGAAGTCGCTGCGCATGTCCATCAGATAGTGCGGCTGGTTCGTGACGCGGAAAGCAAGCGTTGCCCCGCGGAACAGGAATTCCACCTCACGGTCGCCCAGCGCGTTCCGTCGCGCGTCGGTCTGTAAGGGTGCGAAGCCGTTCGCGTAGAGGTGGGCGATGGCTTGCGTCTGTCCGACGTGATCGTCGTTTTGTTCCGGCGCGGCGATCAGCTGCTCGTAAGGGGATTCCAGTGTGCTTGCCGCGCGGTCGTCGCTGGCCGGCCGCGGCGTGTTGCGCGCGTCCAGACCGATCGCATCATTTTCCGCGCCGAACAGGCGCAACAGCGTATAGGCCTGCTCGCGGGTGAGCTCATAACGCAGGTCGCTGAGGTTCATGCCGCCCAAGCCGTTCTCGTGGAACACCAAGCTGTCGAGAAACCGTCGCTGCGCGCCCGGCGTGAGCCAGCTCAGCGGCGAACGTGACGGTGGCGTGTCATGCAGGTAGGCATCCAGTTGCGCGCGCGTGGTGATGGGCGTGACGGGAATGGCAACCACGGCGCGGGTGGTGACGCCGGCGACCGACGGTGCCGGCGATTCCGCTGCCAGCACGGTGAGCGACATGACGGACGCCAGCAAGAGCAGGTAGCGGGCAATGGCGGTGTGCGGCATACGTGTTCCTCGCTTTTCCTGTCGAGCCGCCGCGACGCTAGCAGGCTAGCGATGTTGCAGTAGCGGCCGTCCCGACTCCAGCACTGCCAGCGCCGCCGCGCCGAGCAGGCCCGGTTCCGGATGGGTGATCGCCACTGTCGGTACCTGTTCCATGGTGTCGCGGAAACGGCCCTTGGCTTCGAAGCGTTCGCGGAAGCCACCGTGCTGCAGCCAAGGCAGCAGGATCGGCAGCACGCCGCCGGTGAGATACACACCGTCCCAGCCGCCCACGGTCATCACTAGGTCGCCGGCGACACTGCCGAAGATGCCGGCGAGGGTTTCCACAGTGCGCACGCACATCGCATCGCTGCCGGCTTCGGCGCGGGCAGTGATGTCTTCCGGGGTGTATTCCTCGGCGGGTTCGTCGGCGATGTCGGCGAGCGCGAGGTAGAGATTGACCAGGCCGTTGCCGCAGATCATCCGTTCGTTGGAGACGCGGCCGAAGCGCTGGTTGAGCCGTTGCAGGATCGCGATGTCCTCGGCTGTGTGCGCCGCGAAGCCGGCATGGCCGCCTTCGCTTTCCAGCACGCTGCAGTGGCCGTCGCGCAGCAGCAGGCCGCCGACACCGAGGCCAGTGCCGGGGCCCATCACCACAAAGGTCTGCGACGGACGGTGGCCGAGTTGTGGCAGCGGCTGCTTGCCGACGGCAATCAGCTGGTCGGCGGCCAGCAGCGGTACCGCCATGCTCTGTGCATGGAAGTCGTTGACCAGCCGCACCGAACTCATGCCCAACTTTTCCTGCAGCGCATGTGCCACCACCGCCCACGGATTGTTGGTGATCTTTACGGTCTCGCCATCGGCGATGCGCCCGGCCGCGGCGATGATCGCGTGTTGCGCGGTCAGGCCGGTGTCGCCGAAATACTGCCGGATCGCGTCGGCCAGCGTGTCGAAATCCTTCACCCGATAGCGCCGCACGCTGTCGCTCAACAGCGGCGCGGCAAGCTGCGTGTCGGCCAGGGCGAAGCGGACATTGGTGCCACCGAGATCGACAAGCAGGGTGGGGGCACGGCTGGACTGACTCATGAATCTTCCTGACGACATGGAACGCCAAGCCTGCCGACGTAACGCCGGTTCGTCCAGTCTTTTTGCCGATCCGTACGGCGTGGAATGGACACGGCCGCCGGTGCGATGCATCGCAAGAAGCGCGGCAAAGTGCCCGGTTTCGGTGAGGAAGCCGCTTGGCGCGTAAAATGCGCGGATATCGCCCCACGAGTATCCGCCATGAGCTTCCCCGCCATCCGCATGCGCCGCATGCGCCGTGACGCCTTCTCCCGCGCGCTGATGCGCGAGCACACCTTGCTCGCCAGCGACCTGATCATGGTCGCGTTCGTGATCGAGGGCGAAGGCCAGCGCGAAGCGGTGCCGTCGATGCCGGGCGTGGATCGACTGTCGATCGATGAGTTGCTGAAGCTGGCTGGTGAATGCGTGCGCCTCGGCATCCCGGCGCTGGCGCTGTTCCCCTCGCCGGGCTCAGCGGTGAAAAGCGAAGACGCGGCCGAAGCGTGGAATCCCGATGGCCTGATGCAGCGTGCCACCCGCGCGCTGAAGGCGAAGTATCCCGAGCTGGGTCTGATCGGCGACGTTGCGCTGGATCCGTACACCACGCACGGCCAGGATGGCCTGATCGACGCGACCGGTTACGTGATGAACGAGCCCACCGTCGAGGCGCTGATCAAGATGTTACTGGCGCAAGCCGACGCCGGCATGGATTTCGTGGCGCCGTCGGACATGATGGACGG
>DASZCB010000119.1:0-1649 GCA_035943575.1 Rhodanobacter sp.
CCGCATCGCTCAGGCGCTGATTGAGGCTGCTGCGTTCACCGTTGACGCCGGCCAGCGTGGTTTCCAGCGCGCCCACGCGCTGCTGCAGACTGGCCACGCCCTGACTGTCGGCGGCGCTGCCCTGCTCCTGCTGCCATTGGCGCCAGCCGACATAGCCGGACGCACCCACCGCGATCATGGCCAACAACACCGCCAGCGCCAGGCTGCCACCACCGCTCGCACGTGGCACGGATCGCGGCGGACGCGACGACAACGGATCGACCAGTATGGGGTCGGGACGGGCGCCCTCGGGCGCGGCGGGCTCGTTCGGCATGTCTACGTTGCTCATACGCCCATGCTAGCAGCCCATACGCCCGCGTTCGTAGCGCGAAGACGTGAAGAATCAGTCCGCGCGCCGCGCCGCGTCGAGCAGGTCGGCCGACAATGCCGAGGCGGCCAGCGCAATGCGGCTGAAACCGGCAGCGCGAGCGGCCGCGGCCAGTCGCTCGCTGCTGACCACCGCGATCGCTGTACACAACCGCGCCCATGCCAGCGGCGGCAACAACTGCTGCAGATTCTGCAGTGCTTCAGCGCTGGACAGCAGCACCCGCGCCGAGGCCGGCAACAGCAACAGCGCATCGACGTGACGACGATCTAGCCGCGGCGGCAGCCGCCGATACACGTGCAGCTCGCGCAGTTGCGCACCGCGCGCGGCGAGCTGTTCGCGCAACACGTCGCGACCGCCGGGCGCGCCGATCAGGGCTACGCGGCGACCGCGCAGATCCTGCAGCGCGGGATGTTCGAGCAGACCTTCGCTGTGCTGCCGCGGCGGCACCAGTGGCGCGGTGATGCCATGTCGACGCAACGCGCGCGCGGTGCCCTGACCCACCGCCAGCACGATCGCCTTCGTGTGCAGAGGAGCCAGGGCAGCGGCATGGCGCACAGCCGCGGGGCTGGTGAAGATCAGCAGCTCATCCGCCAGCGCAGCGCGCAGACCACTGCGCGCCGCGGTTTCATCGGCCACGCCGCGCAAGGCCAGCCCAGGCAGCAGCACGGGCACACCGCCGAGTGCGCGCACGCGGCGCGCCAGCGCCGCGGCGGTGCCGGCGGGCCGGGTGATCAGCACGATCCGGCCGCGCAGGTTGTCGTTGTCGACGGGGAGTTGCCGCTGCATCCGCGCACCGCATCCGGTTACTGCCATGGCCCCAGTGTAGCGGCCGTCCTACACTGGGAGGTCTTCCCTTCCCCAAGGACCATCGATCAACGTGAGCACGACCGACACCACCACGCACGCGCAGCATCTGATTCAGTTCATCCGCGACAAAATTCCGCTGGCCCACGCGATGGATCTGCAGCTGGCCCACTGCGACGACGACATGCTCAGCCTGCAGGTGCCGCTGGCGCCGAACGTCAACGACAAGGGTTGCGCATTCGGCGGCAGCCTGGTCAGCCTGATGACCTTGAGCGGCTGGGCGCTGGTGGAAATGGCGCTGCGCCGGTACGGCCACGACTGCGACGTGTTCGTGGCCGAATCCAGCGTGCACTACCTGTCGCCTCTGTGGCAGGACTTCCGCAGCGAGGCGCGGCTGGCCGCGAACGCCGCCTGGGCCACGTTCTTCAATACGCTGACCGCACGCGGCCGGGCACGTATCGAAGTCGCCTGCGTGGTG
>DASZCB010000120.1:0-9402 GCA_035943575.1 Rhodanobacter sp.
AAGCTCACTTTTTCAAAGCGGATCGTCGGCTCAGGCGGTGGCCCCACATAGGTGCCTTCGGCATACGCCTCGGTGGGCGTAAGCACGATATCGGCCAACCGCTCGCCCTGGATACGCAACAGGCGTATCTCGATGGCGTAATCCACCAGGCTGGATGCTCGGCTGGTGAACTGACCCGCATAGGCGGCGAACGCCATCAGCATGCCGGCGCTGAACTGGCCCTTGAGTGCCAGCCAGGCGCCCAGCCACAGCACGCCGATCCGCTGAGCGCCGTTGGCCAGCCCCGAGATGGAACCGAAGACGAGGTCGAGCCGCTGCACGCCGATACCGGCGTTGAGTGTGTCGGCCGTCACGTTGAGATAGCGTGCCGATCGCGCGGGCACCTGGTTGAACAGGCGCAGGGTCTGGACGCCGCGTACGGCTTCCATGAAGCTGGTCTGCTGCTTGGCCTGCACCACGATCTGACCGAGATTGGCCTCGCGATATACCCGGTAATACAGCATGCGCAAGGCGCCATACAGCACCACCGCCGCCACCGTGAGCCCGGCCAGCAGCGGGCTGTAGAGCAGCAGCACCACCAGAGTAAGTACCGTCATCAAGCCGTCGAGCACCACTTCGACGAAGCGGGTGGTCAGCGTGTGCTGGATGGCCGAGATCGCCCCGAAGCGGGAAACCACGTCGCCCAGATGGCGCTTGAGAAAGTACGCCTGCGGCAAGCGCAGCAGGTGCTGGAATACGTTGCCCGTCCAGTTGAGACTGAAGTGCGTACCCAGCCACAGTACCGTCCAGGTGCGCAAGGCGGATACCGCCGTCTGTACCACCATCAACAACAGAAAGCTCAACCCCAGGAACGTCAGCAGATCATGGTCGCCATCGGCGAGCACTTGATCCACCACCATCTGCAGGAACTGTGGTGCCAGCAAGCCGAACAGTTCCAGCGCCAAAGCCAGACCGAAAATGGTCAGCAGCGCGCGCCCCAATCCCTGGATGGAACCGGCCAGAGTGCGCAGCGATACCGGCGGATCGGGGCGCTTGCGCCGGAAATCCGGCCCTTTGCTCAACTCCACGGCAACGCCGGTCAGGTGCTTGCCCAGTTCCTCGAACGTGAGCGAACGTTCACCCACGGCAGGATCATGGATCACCACGCCACGCTTGCCCACCTCGCGCAGCACCACGAAGTGATTCAGATCCCAGTGCAGGATGCATGGCGTCTGCAGCTGCCTGAGTTCGTCCAGCTCCATTCGCAGTGGGCGGCTGGCAAAGCCCAGCGACTGCGCCATCTCCACCAACTGCGTCAAGGTGATGCCCTTGAGCGACAGCGAAAAACGGCGACGCAGCGCCGGCAGTTCAGTGTGCTGTCCGTGATACCCGGCGATCATCGCCAGACAGGCCAGACCGCATTCGGCCGCTTCACTTTGACGAATCATGGGTAGTTGGCGACCACGACGGAAGTGCAGTCGCGCCCGTGGTTCGGTGGCGTCGGCGCCGGGGGCTTCGCCGCGTGCGCCGACGATGGTTTCGTCCTCGGCGGGATCGATCATCGACGGCATCAGTCGTTCCCTGCGTAGCGATGAGCCATGCCGTACAAGGGCTCGAAAATCCATTCGATCATGCGTCGCTTGTCCAGCAACATGTCCGCGTCCAGCGCCATGCCCGGCTTCAACGGCTCCCACTTGCCGTAAGCCTCGATACGCTCCACCGCCAGCTGCACCTGCACGCGGTAAAGCGCCTCGGTCGGCGGTTGCTGGCCGAGCAGGGTGGTGACTTCGCTAGGGGTCAATGCACTGCGCGACATGCTGACCACGGTGCCGTGTTGCACGCCGAACTTCTGGTAAGGAAAAGCCTGGTAATGCAGCACCACGTCCGTTCCCACATGCACGAAACCGATGGCGCTGCTGGGCACCAGCAGTTGCGCCTGCAGCGGTGAACCCCGCGGCATCACGGCCAGCAAGGGCTGTCCGGCGACGACGGCCTGACCCGGCTTGATCAGCACCGATGACACCACGCCACTCTCGGGTGCGCGCAGTACGGTGGCACGGTCGGCTTCGTTCTGCGCCAGTGTCTGTTCGTTCTGCGCCATCTGGCGGCGCAGATCGTCCAGCTTGGCGGCGGTCGTCAGCGGCAGCTGGGTTAGCTGGTCACCGGCACTGGCCCATTGCTGCTGGCTCTCGGAACGTTGCCGGGCCAGCGCCTTGATCTGTTGCTCGGCATCCAGTTCCTGCGTGCGTTGTTGCTGGATATCCAACGCCGAGACATAGCCTTTGCTGCCGAGTCCCTGCAGGCGGCGCAGCAAGGCCGAAAGATCGTTTACCTGACGCTGCTCGATCGCGGACTGCGCATCGAGTTGCTGCATCTGCTGTTGCAGCATGCGCTGCTGCATACGCAGATCGTCGGCTTGCTCGACAGCTAGATGCTGGGTACCGGCAAGATCCGACTGCAGCCGTGTCTGCTGCTGATGCAGCTGTGCACTGATGGCGGCGGAGGTATCGCCCATCGAGGCGCTGCTGCGTTCGCCGGACAGGGTAAGCAACACGTCGCCGGCATGCACTTCCGCGCCTTCTGACACATCGATTTTTGTCACGATGCCTACGCTACGTGCGGTAACGCTGAGCAGGCCGGCTTGCGGCACCAAACTGCCCGAAACATGCTCACGGCGGGTGTAGTGGCCGACGAATAACCAGACCAGAATGGCAGCGGCCACACCCAACGCAGCGAGTGTCCAGACTTGGTGAGAGACCGGCGTGGCAAGGCGCACCGTACCCAGTGACGGGGCCGTTTGGGCGTCTATCGCTTCCTGTCGAAACAACCCCTGCTGCACGAACTCACTCCCTGAGAAAGACGGCCATGCCACTTGGTGCGCGCTACTTTCACCGCATGCATCACAGCCTGTCAACACGCATGTTTTTGCGAATGGGCGTTCGTGTCAGATCGAGTGTGCTTGCCGTCGATCACGCAGAGCAGGGACAAGCTTGCCGTTGATTCCGTGTAGGGAAAGACCTACTCAAGTCACAGCAACCACTGACATTAAGCTATGGTAAGAAAAGCAGACAAGCCGATGCGGCGTGCCGGCGCGACTGAGCTTCGCAACGTCGATGCGGGCGGCAAGCGGCTACCTGGGCCTGGGGGTGTGATGTCGCCGGAAGCTGCGGACGCGCTGGCGTTGCTGGTTGAACGGAAGTACGCGACAAACATGCTCAAGGCGACTGAGCGGGCGTTGATGGGGATGGCGCGGGAGGGATAGACCGTGATTGAGCAGAAGTTGCGCGAGGAATTCGATGCGTGGTTAATCGTCGGAGGCATCGACATATCGACGCCTAACATGCGGCGCTTAATTGATGAGGTATTCCGGCAGACTATGGTGGTAGCCGAGCAGGACAAGCACTGGCTTGAAGAGCTGATAAAACAGCAGCACCGCAGCTGCGGCACCGCTAAAAAGCATCAATCGTGAGGGGATGGATTTATGGTTGCTTGGACGATCGACAAGGTGGGCGAGCTGATAGGGCCACTGGCCTACGAAAAGCGACCTAGTGAGTGGACTTCCGGCATACACGGCGATGACCCGATCAATGGTTACCTGCAGGAAATTGCCGACAGGCTCAACGCATCAAGCGAGCGGCCACTCATCCTGCTGATGGTCACCGTTCTAATCAGCGAACAGCACGGTACGAGCAAGGATCACGTCATCGGCGTGTTCGGCGATCCGAAAGCTTTGCGCATGGCGCGCGAGTCGACCGAACGGTTCTACCGAATGCATCGGTACGTGTTCACGGAAATACCCTTGCACATGAACGTTCCGATTGCTCAAAAGTAACCCGCCATCCGGCGGGTTTGTTTGTGTGCTTACTCGGCGAAATCGGGGTATAGCTTGCTTACTTCGTCGATGTGAGCCTGGGTGGCCTGCGACGGCTTCGGTGTGATGCCTTGCATCATGTAAGCGCCGTAGATCAATCCTTGAATCGGCGTCTTGCGGCCGGTCTTCTTGAAGGCTTCGCGGGCGGCAGCTACAGAGGCGTCAAGGTTGTCCGGCAGCGTGATCGGTGAGCCAACACACGTACCGCCAGGCTCGCAGATCGCGAAGCGCACGCCGGATGCCCAGCGCTTGCGCTCAAAGCCGGCAGCGGTCAGCACCTGCCCGACAGCCTTCGATGATGCACCCGTCATACCCAGCGCTTCGCGCGCTTCATCGACCGATACATACACGCCATGAAACATCGACAGCATGATTTCCCGCGTCCGTTCGGTCAATGGTTCACGCGCAGTCGGTGCAGTTGATGACGCGTTTTGTGCCGCGATTTTCTCTAAAGCCGCAGCGATACGTTCCAGAAGTGCGGTGGTATGAGCATCCATGGTTCATCCTATCCGAGTTGAGGTGAGCTGATGCTACACCGAAAATTATGAATTTTGAGTAAAGAATGTTCACTTGTGTGAATGCCATACGGCATCGCATTGTATAAGTTATTGATTTATTTGCAGTGACAAGGTGACTAGAGGAACACCTCCTGCAAAGTGGGTATATATGGCTGAATCATATATGGTGCATTATGCATCATTGATATAGAGAGGGTTTGTAAGTGCCTGTCCGCTTGTCATCTGGTCATTGTGTTGTAAATCAGTTGCTTGGAAGTCTCCCCGGTTGAATCAATGACTTGCATATGGTGTATGTGATTGATGTACTATCTGTGCATGATTGACAACTTAATGCACAAGCCGTTGCCAGCACAGACGCAGGTTGTCGCGGATGTGATCGGCCGTGATCGTGCATTGCACCTGGTGCGCCATTGGAAGCGCACACGATCGAGTAGTGCGAAACGTCCTGAGCGCCTATGTGTCTACATCCCGGCAACCTTGCCGATTGACCATGAGCTTGTGCGCGTTATGGGTTGGAGTGACGCGACGAAGTTGGTCGCAGCATTCCGCGGCGAGATTCTTGAGCTTGCGATGTGCGATGACATACATCGCGATTGGCGGAATCAAGCAATACGACGGCTTGCCTGTGACGCGAAGATGAAAGCACCAGAGCTGTCGGAGTGGTTCGAAATCAGCGAACGCCAAGTGCGCAACGTGTTGAGGGAAATCCCCACCGAGGCGCGCGCTCACTGATGCCCTGAATATCCGCGCATTCGCAGCGCGTCGAGGTTTCAGGCATGGCTTTACCGGACACCGATACTTTGACCGCGGGCGGCATCATCGGCGCCTGTGCTGGTGGGCTGCTGTGGCTTCGCAAGTATCTGAGCAGTGATCGTGTCGACCGCGCCAACGACAACGCGCAGATAAACATTATCGCGACGTTGCAAGCTGAGCGTGACGCAGCAGTGAAGCGTGCGGATGAAGCTGTAGCGCTGCGCGAACAGGCGATGTCCGCCATGAACGGCCTGCAGCTGCAGATTGCCCAGTTGCAAGGCCAGGTTGAGGCGCTTTCGAAGCAGGTCGCTGCTTTGACGCCGAAGAACACACCAGCATGACGCGCGCAGCGTTCCCTGCTGGCATCGAAGGATCGCAGTCGAGCGCCATGCTCGACATGACCGCTGTCAGCGAGATAGGCGCGGAACTGCTGGCGAAGAGCGACGACGGCTACAACGTGCTTGTCGGCAGCACGGCTGCGCATCCGATCCTGTTCGGCAGCTACGCAGCGCATCCGCACATTCTAAATCACGAGCTGAATTCGACCGCTGCTGGCCGGTATCAGTTCATATGGGCAACGTGGCAGATGGCGGCAAAGGTGTGCAGCCTTACTGACTTTTCGCCCGTGTCACAGGACATCGCTTGCGTGTGGCTGCTGAAGCAATGCGGCGCATATGAGCCGTTGATTGCGGGCGACCTGGACGCGGCCATGGCTCACGCGTCGAAGGAATGGGCAAGCCTGCCGGGGTCGACCGCAGGCCAGCACGTCAATTCATCGCTCGCGCTTCAAAAGGTGTTTTCAGATGCCGGCGGCGTAGCGCTTTGCATGAGGCCGAAGTGATGCTGAAGAAATACATCGTATGGGTCGAAGTCATTTTGCTCGCCATCGCGCTACTCGCCGCCTACATGTTCGGTTGCCACGTCACGGGGCAGGCCGCACGCGCTGACAAGAACACTGCAGTCATTGCGCAGAAGGATGCGGATCTGATCGAGCAGCGCAGGCAGATCAAGCAGACGCAGGACAACGCTGCGCTTGCGCAAGCCGAGGCAGTTGCGAATGCAACAGCGCATCAAAAAACCACTATCGAATATCGAACCATCACCCAACAGGTCACGAAGTATGTCGCCACGCATCCTGATGTTGCTGCTTGCACTCTTGACGATGACGGCTTGCGCATCTGGCGTGAAGCCAACGCCGGCCGTAGCAGCACAGCCGGTTCAAGTCAGCCTTGATCCATCGCTGTTGGTTGAGTGTCCAGAGCTTCCACAGCCTGCAGATGGTCGGCAGTCGACGTTGACGCAGAACCATGTCGACGTCACTCGCATGTATCACGACTGCCAAAGTGATTATAAGTCATTGATTCATAGCATTAAATCGCAGCGGGGAATTGTCGTCAACGGCTCGGCTGGACAGGTCGATGCTGTGCCAGATCGGCCAGCCGGTTCATTAAAAGGTACTCCCTGACGCCCCACCCCGTGCGGGGTGCCAAACACCGCAACAAATGATGTGTGCGTGCCATTTCGATTTTGGTTTGTTGTTCATGTGTTCTCGGTGGAAATGGCTTGACAGATGGCGAAAGGGAAGGGGCAGAAGGTAAACCGAAAGCAGCTCGCCGACGTGTTCGGCGTATCCCTGCCGACGATTGACGCATGGCTCCGCGCCGGCTGTCCGTTCGACCAGCGGGGCGGCTCTGGCAAGGAATGGATTTTCGACACCGCAGACGTTGTTCGGTGGCGTGAGCAGCGAGCATCCGACGAAGCCGGCGGTGCGGATGTGCAGGACGAAACCGCACTGAAGAAACGCAAGCTGTCCGCTGAGGTGCGGGTGGCCGAGCTTGATCTGATGCAGAAGATGGGCATGGTCGCGCCGTTGGATCAAGTCGAACGTGTATTGACTCGCACCCTTGCTGAAGTGCAGAGCAACCTTCGGGGAAGCCTGGTGACGCGTCTTGCTGCGCAGCTTGTCGGTGAAACGGATGAGCGCAAGTTCAAGAAAATTGCGCTCGCTGAAATCGACGTGATCCTTGAAAGTCTCGCGAGCATAGACGTTACCGACGAAGAGGCCGGCGCCGTCGACGACGAAGAAACCGACGACGATGCTTGATACGTCGATGTTCGCGAACGCACCCGGCGTTAGCCGAGCGGTGCGTAGCGCGCTGGCGATGCTCCGGCCGCCGCCTGACTTGGCGCCGTCCGCATGGGCGGAATCAAACGTCCGCATTCCGACAGGTAATGCGATACCCGGCCCGTACCGCGTGGCAAATGCGCCGTACCAGCGCGAGCCGATGGACATGATGGTGAACCCGGACTGCTACCGGGTAACCCTTATGTGGGGCGCACAGGTTGGGAAGACGCTGACGGCGTTGTGCGTGCAGGGTTACGCCATCGACATGCGGCCACGGTCGCAGATGATGATGCAGCCGAGCCAGGGCGACGCGCAGACGTGGCTTGAAACGAAGTTCAACCCACTGGTTGAGGCGTCGCCAGGCATTGCCCGCCGCATCGCCAAGCCGCGCGCGCGCGAGGGCGTCAACAACCAGCGGATGAAGTCGTACCCCGGCGGCTTCCTGATGATGGCATGGTCAGGTAGCCCGAAGACCATGCGCGGCCGATCCGCACCGCTGATCGTCTGCGATGAAGTCGATGGCTACGCGAAGACGCCGGAAGGTCACCCCGTCAGCCTGCTATGGCAGCGTTCGGCCACGTTCGGCGACGAACGGTTCCTCTTCGAAATATCGACGCCGACCATCAAGGGCGCGAGCTACATCGAAACGTCTTTTGAAGATGGCGATCAACGTCGCTTCCATGTCGCATGCCCGCATTGCCATATGCATCAAGTGATGCGCTGGGAGAATGTGACTTGGATAGGTCGCGCGTCGACGTGCCTTGCGATGCACTGGAAGACAACGCGCACGACAACCACGAGCCGCAAACGGCGCTGTATGCGTGCATCGGCTGCGGCGTCCCGTGGAACGACGGTGAGCGTATCGCCGCGATCCGCACGGCCGAGTCGGTTGGCGCGGGCTGGAAGGCAGCGAAGCCGTTCAAGGGCCACGCGTCCTATCACCTGTGGGAAGCGTATTCGACGATGCGCAAGCTCGGTGACATCGTGCGCGACTACCTGGACAAGCTGAAGACCGACGATCTGCAGACGTTCGCGAACGTTAGTCTCTCGGAAACCTACGAAGAGGCCGGCGACAAAGCCGATCCTACCGGCCTGCAGGCTCGCGCCGAAGAGTACGCCGCCAACGTGCCGGCCGCCGGCCTGTATCTGACTGCCGGGATTGATATGCAGCCAGACCGCTTAGAGGTCGAGGTTGTCGCATGGGGCGAGGGCGAACAGTCGTGGTCGGTCGACTATCGCGTGCTTTGGGGCGATCCGTTGGCCGGAGACGTGTGGGATGACCTAGACGACTTGCTTGCAAGCGGCTATTTGCATGAATCAGGCCGAATTCTTCCTATTTCGGCCGCATGCCTGGATACCGGCGGCACGAACGGTTATACGCAGTGCGCGTATGAATATCTGAAGGGCAAGACGGGGCGGAAGCTCTTCGGTATCAAGGGCGTTCCCGGTTGGGGTCGGCCCATCGTCGAGAAGCCGCAGCGCAAGCAGTCGGGCAAAAACGCACGAAAAATTGACCTGTTCCTTGTCGGAACTGATGAGGCAAAGCTTGTCGTCATGCGTCGTTTCGCCGTGCCGGTGCCGGGGCCTGGTTACTGTCATTTTCCGATTGAGCGCGACGGTGATTGGTACAAGCAGGTAACGGCTGAAAAACTGGTGACGCACTACGTCAAAGGCCAGCCGATTCGCGAATGGACTAAACCCGACAAGGCGCGTAACGAGGGTCTTGACTGCCGCGTGTACGCGCTCGCAGCACTCAAGATCATGCAGCCGAGTTTCCGCCGGCTCGCCGAAAAACTGAAGCTGCCCGGGAAGCCTGCGGAAGTGGCTGAGGTAACGGCAGATCTGCCGGCGGCGATGGCTGCGCGGCCGGACGAGACTCCGCCGGAAATCCCCACCGAGGCCAATACCGCCCCGGCTCCGCAAACTGCGCCTGTCTTCCGGTCAAAGCGTGTGCTTCAAGCGAAGCCGCGCGGGAGCAACTACGCAACGAATTGGTGAGTACATGGGGCGGTGCACAAACCAGCTACTACCTGCAAAGGCAACCGCTGGGCTGAGCTTCGCTGTATCCGCTGAATTCGACGCGTATCCGGTTACGGATTGGAGTACGCAGCTCCTTTTTCGTGGCCCTGCAGTGATTGATATTGACGGCGTAGCAT
>DASZCB010000121.1:0-2600 GCA_035943575.1 Rhodanobacter sp.
AGTGGTGCATCGCGACGATCTGGCTACCGTAGGCGAGCTCGTCATGCCCGACAAGGAGATCACCGCATGAGCACGATCCGCGAACAGGCGCTGGCCTGCCGTGAAGCCGCACAGATCGTCGCAGCGCTCGACAGCATGGCCAAACGCGCACTGCTGCGCGACATGGCGGCGGCGCTGGAAGCGCACTCCGTCGTGGTGCTGGATGCAAATGCACGTGACATGCAGCAGGCCGCAGCGAAAGGCGTACAGGGCGCTATGCTTGACCGCCTGCGACTGGATGAAACACGCGTGACCGGCATCGCCAATGCCTTGCGCGAAGTCGCCGAACTGCCAGATCCGGTTGGCGTGGTGACGCGCCGCGAGACGCGACCGAATGGTTTGTCGATCGAACGTGTGCGCATTCCGCTCGGCGTGATCGTGATGATCTACGAGACGCGCCCCAACGTCACCGCGGACGCTGCGGCGCTGTGCCTGATGGCGGACAATGGCGTGATCCTGCGCGGTGGTTCGGAAGCGATCCACTCCAATACGGCGATTGCTGCGGCGTTGAAGTCGGCACTGGATGCGCATGGCGTGCCGGCTGCCGCGCTGACCCTGATCGAGGATCTACGCCGCGAGGCGATGATCGAACTGCTGCAGCTCAGCGACATCATCGATCTCGCCATTCCGCGCGGCGGCGAAGGCCTGATCCGCTTCGTCGCCGAACACGCGCGCGTGCCGGTGATCAAGCACTACAAGGGCGTCTGTCATCTCTATGTGGATCGCGCCGTCGACCTCGCGCTCGCGCTGAACCTGCTGATCGACGGCAAGACTTCGCGTCCCGGCGTGTGCAATGCACTGGAGACGCTGCTGGTGCATCGGGACATTGCCGATGCGTTCCTGCCGTTGGCAGCACAGGTGCTACGTGAGCGCGGCGTCGAATTGCGGGGCGATGAGCGCAGCCGTGCTCGGATGTCTGACATGCAAGCGGCCACCGACGATGACTACGCCGCTGAATTCCTGGATCTGATTCTCGCCGTGCGCGTGGTCGACGATCTCGAAGCTGCGGTCGCTCACATCCACCGCTACGGCTCCGACCACACCGAAGTGATCGCCACCCGCGATGAAGCTGCGGCGCAGCGTTTCGTGCAGGCGATCCGCTCGGCGGTAGTGATGGTCAATGCCTCCTCACGCTTCTCGGACGGTGGCGAGTTGGGCCTCGGCGCTGAGATCGGCATCTCTACCACCCGCCTGCACGCCTACGGCCCGATGGGTGCCGAGGCGCTTACGGTGGAGCGCTTCGTGGTACGCGGGGAAGGGCAAGTAAGACATCCGCAGAGCCGGGTATAGATCCTTGAATGTCTTCTTTCGAGAGCGAACATAACGAGCTTGCTGAGCGATAGGCCTAATCACAAGTCTTAAGGCGTGGAGTCTAGGCATCCATACATCATCTCGCGAGACGTGCCGTTGCCATTACTGACGCCCGCTGTCAGCAATGGCAGCGACGAGGTAGTTTGCGCTGTGGGCTTCGTCTGGGTCTGCGGGCATCATGGGCGGACCGTTCTCCCGCCGCGACTACGCTCATGACATCACGTTCTACCGTTGCTCCGGTCGCGTTCGCGGTCGGCATGTTGCTGATCAGCATGGTCTCGTACCAATGTGGCGCGTCGCTGGCCAAGCACCTGTTTCCGCAGATCGGCGCGCAGGGCGCTACCGCCTATCGGCTGGGACTCAGCGCGCTGATCCTGCTGCTGTGGCGGCGGCCGTGGCGCCGGTCGGGCAGTCCGCGTGACTGGCGCGCGCTGTGGGGCTATGGCCTCTCGATGGGTGCGATGAATCTGGTGTTCTATATGTCGCTGCGCACGATCCCGTTGGGCATCGCGGTCGCGTTGGAATTCACCGGGCCGCTGGCGCTGGCGCTGTTCGGTTCGCGCCGGTTGCTCGACTTCGTCTGGATCGCGCTGGTGGTGGCCGGATTGGCCCTGTTGCTGCCGCTGCGCGGACAGATGCAGACGCTCGATCCGGTGGGCGTGATGTACGCGCTGACCGCCGGCGTGGGCTGGGCGCTGTACATCGTGCTGGGGAGGAAGGCTGGCGCGACCCACGGTGCGGATGCGGTGACGCTGGGCACCTCGATCGGTGCCTTGCTGGCGATCCCGTTCGGCGTCGCGCATGCCGGCGCCGCACTGTTGTCGCCGACGTTGTTGCCGTATGCGCTGGGTGTGGCGGTACTCAGCTCGGCCCTGCCGTATTCGCTGGAGATGGTGGCACTGACCCGGCTGCCGGCGCGTACCTTCAGCACCTTGTTGAGCCTGGAGCCGGCCGTCGCGGCGGTGGCCGGCGTAGCGTTGCTGGGCGAACGGCTCAGCCTGCTGCAGTGGCTGGCCATCGTGGCGATCATCGTGGCGGCGGCCGGTACCGCGTTGAGCGTGAGTCGTCCCACACTGACCGAACCGCTGGTGAACTGAGCGCCGCTAACAAGGTTTCGCCGGAGCGAAGTGTCGATACTCGGCGTCTTCGTCAGCTTGACTGATTCCATGCGCGTACCGTCTCCGCAAACGCCAGGCAATCCGCAAAGCGGTTGTACAGCGGAGCCGGCGAGATGCGGATCACCCAAAAAG
>DASZCB010000122.1:0-6753 GCA_035943575.1 Rhodanobacter sp.
TGGAACGATCTGGCCCGCGCGGCCGCCAGCATGTCGCTGTTCGCCACCCGCCGACTGATCGATTTGCGCCTGCCCACTGGTCGTCCTGGCACTGAAGGCGCCAAGGCGATCAACGCGTTCTGCGCCGATCCGCCGCCGGACGTCACCCTGCTGATCACCGCGATGGAGTGGAGCAGCAAGCACGACGGCGCCTGGAGCAAGAAGCTCGATGCCAGCGGCACGATGGTGGTGTTCAACTCGCCGCGACCGGATCAGTGGGGCGCATGGATCACGGCACGGCTCGCCACGCGCGGCCTGTCCGCCACGCCCGATGCCGCTGCGTTGCTGGCCGACCGCGTCGAGGGCAACCTGCTTGCCGCCGCACAGGAAATCGACAAGCTCGTCGTGCTGCACGGACAGGGTCGCATCGACGCCGCCGAGATGGAAACTCTGGTCGCCGACAGCGCCCGCTATGACGTGTTCAAGCTTACCGATGCTGCATTCGTCGGTGACGGTGCGCGTGCGTTGCGCATTCTCGCCGGGCTGCGTTCCGAAGGCGACGAACTGCTGGCGCTAATGGGCTGGCTGGTCAATCAACTGCAGCTGGCGCTGCGTCTGGCCAATGCCAACGACCTCGCCGCGCAGATCCGCACCGAACACCTGTGGCAGGCGCGCGAACAACTTTTCCGCAAGGCGCTGCGCCGCGCCCCGCGCGAGCACTGGCTGCAATGCCTCGCCCGCGCCTCGCGCATCGACCGCATGGTCAAGGGCCGCGAGAGCGGCAACCCGTGGCAGGAGGCCGAACGTCTGATCGCCGCGATCGCCGAACCGCGCGCTGCCAGCGCACTGGCATGAAGCCACTCGCCATCTTTGGCGGCACCTTCGATCCGGTACACCTGGGCCACCTCAGCGTGGCGTGGGAAGCCTCCGAACTGCTCGACGCCGAAGTGCGTCTGATGCCTGCCAGCGTACCGCCGCATCGCCCGCCGCCGAGCGCTACCGCACAACAACGTGTGGCCATGTTGCATGCCGCGTTGCAGGGTCAGTCGCGGTTGACCCTGGATACCCGCGAGCTGGAGCGCAGTGGACCGTCGTACACGATCGATACCCTGATCGAGTTGCGCGCAGAGCAGGACGGGCGTCCACTGGTGCTGCTGATCGGTGCCGATGCGTTCGCCGGCCTGCCCAGCTGGCACCGCTGGCGCGAGCTGTTCGAGGTGGCGCATATCGGCGTACTGAGCCGGCCGGGCGTGGAAGCGGTGCTGCCGGATGAACTGCTGCAGATGACGGCGGGCTGTCACGTCGACGATGCAGCTCCCTTGCGCGACGTGCCTGCCGGCAAGCTGATCGAGCTTGCGGTCACTCCGCTGGAAATCTCCGCCACGCGTATCCGCGAGCTGCTCGCCGCCGGGCGTGATCCGCGCTATCTGCTGCCTGCCGGTCTATTCGACGATACGCAGCTGCTGGCACCGTATCGTCGCTGAGCGCCGCTTTGCGGCGATGGCGGCGCAGGATTCACCGAGCGGAATCCAGTGCACCTTCCGGTGCACCTCGCCCAAGCACATCCGGTAGCGCGTCGCCGTTTTCGGTGAAGCCCAGCGATACGGAATTCAAGCAGTGGCGATCGCCGGTCGGCGGCGGGCCGTCCGGAAACACATGGCCGAGATGGCTGCCGCAGCGCGCGCAGACTTCCTCGACGCGGATCATGCCGTGGCTGGTATCGCGGATCGTCCTGATGTGTGCTTCGTCATACGGCTGGAAGAAGCTAGGCCAGCCGGTGCCGGAGTCGAACTTCGCGTTCGAGCGGAACAGCGGCAATCCACAGAAGCGACATGTGTAGACGCCGTCTTTATGGTTGTCGAGGAAGGCTCCGCAGAACGCCGCCTCGGTGCCGTGTTCCAGCAGTACGCGCCTCTCGTCGCGGTCGAGGCCGGTGGTGATGTTGCGGCGCTGTTCGTCGGTTGGCGGGGTGAGATCGAAAACACTCATGTTGAACTCCTGTTGCCAGCGGGGTTGTTCGATGCCGCCGGATTGCTCGCGCAGTATCTCATCTGCAGATACTCGCGCAGTTGCTGTGGATCACCGTCAGCTGCAGCAAGCGCGATGTAACCATCGGGCCGAATCAGATAGAACGCATCACGCTTGAGGCAGGCGCGCGGCACGTCGGCGTTCCATGCGAAGGCGTACAGCGGAAGCTCGTGTTCGACACAGGTCACCGTCAGCCCCGCACCTGCAGCGCCAGTACCAACCCGGTGAGACCGGCTCCCACGAGCAGTACCTGCGTGTCACGGACGTCGGTCGACATGGTGCAGGCCTGCTCCTGGAGCAGGTCAAATCATCTCACGTCAGATCGCTCAGTCGCGGCACAAGCCGCAAGCGCGAAATGTCGGACCCTTTTCCACAGGCAAGGCGACGAAGGGAGGCTGCGATTTCACGCACCACGTTCCAGTTGCCCTTGCACCTCGTTGATCGAATCACGGATGCGTTTGCTGAATACCGAATCGTCGTGGTGGATCAGCAGCAGGTGTTCGGTAGCGCGGGTCATCGCGACGTAGAGCAGGCGCGCTTCGTCGGCCTCGTTCTGGCCGGGTTTGGGCAGCGAGCCGAGGCCGGGAATGATCACGAACGGAAATTCCAGGCCCTTGCTGGAGTGCATGGTGACCAGTTTGACGGTGTCCTCGACCACGAACAGAGTGTGCTTGCCGGTGCTGTCGGCGAGCCGACTCGGAATGCCGATGCGCTGCAACGCTTCGTGCAACTTCTCGCCTTCCCACTGGTTGCGGAACAGCACCGCCATATCGGAATACGGGCGACCGCTGGCGTGCTCGTCGCGCAGTCGCGCGATCAGCACATCGAGCTGGGCGCGAGCGGTATCGGTGCGAACCAGCTCGGGCAGGGCGCCGCGGCGGCCAGCACTTTGTGGCGCGATCAGCGGCACGCCGTCGTCATCATCGCCGCGCGATTCGAGTAGTTCGTGGGCGAAGCCGCGCGCCACAGCGAGGATTTCCAGCGTGTTGCGGTAGTTGAGTTTGAGGATGGTGGTACGGCCCTGCGCCTGCACGCCAAGGCTCTTCCAGCTGATCTTGCGGCGATCGGCGTTGCCGTAGATGTTCTGCGCGTCGTCGTACAGCACCAGCAGTGAGTTGGTGGCCGGATCGATCATCTGCACGATCAGCTTGTACCAGTCCGGTTCGAAGTCGTGGCCTTCGTCGATCAGCACGGCGCCGTACTGGAAGCGTGGGATCTGGCCACGGTCCACGCCGGCGATCACGGCTGGCGGCAATGCCTCGAAGAACGCCTTGTCTTTGCCGGGCGGCAGTGGCACGTGATAGGCCACCAGCATCTTGCGGCACCACTTGTGGAAGTTGTAGACCTGCACCTTCTCGCTGAGGCCGCGCTCGCCGATCAGCTGTTCGAGCCGCGCGGCCAGCGTCTTGTTGTAGCAGAGCACCAGGATAGGCTTGCCCAGCTCGCGCGCCAGCTGCATCGCGCGGAAGCCGAGGATCATGGTCTTGCCGGAGCCGGCCACACCGTGGATGACCCGGTGCTCGTCGCCGAGCGAACGGGCCAGCTGTTCCTGCTGCGAGTCCATCACCTTGACCAGGTCGGGTATCTCCAGCGGACGTACCGCTGCATCGGTGGGACCGAATAGGCCGAACTGACCACTGCCAGCCTCCACCCGCAGCTCGGGAAACAGGTGCCAGCGCACGCGATCGATCTGCGGCAGGGTGAGTGTTACCGGGAATACCTGCGAGAACATTGCCCACAGGCGTTCCTGGAACGCTTCGGCATCGACCGTCTCGTACAGCTCGTCGCGGCAGATCACCAGATGCTCAGGCAGGACTTCGCCCAGCGCACCCTCGTCGAATTGCTTGCGGGTGATGTTGGCCAGCACCACGCCCCACGCCCACGGCATGATCAGCTTGCCGGCATGGCGGGAGCTTGTCGGGTGGCGCAGCGCCGGATCTCGCTCCAGCACCACGCCGATCTCCAGCGCATAGGCACGTGCCTGCAACAGCGGATTGTTCTCCTTGATCAGGCCGCGATCGGTGACCAGGGTGAACTGGGTGCTGTCGGCATGGCGGATGGTGTCGGCCTTCCAGTCCTTCACTTCCAGCACCAGCAGGCCGCGGCGCGGGTGGAACACCACGAAATCCGGATGGCGCTGCTTGAGCCCGACCGGCACGTCGTACCACAGCAGATAGTCGTCCTCGAGCTTCTGCTCCAGCCGTTCGGAAACGCGTTTCTCGCCACCGGTCATGCGTGGCAGGCAGCTGTTGCGGGTCGGAATGAGTGTTGCCACAGGCGCCCCTGACTGACGTGTCCGCTCGACGTTAGCCGATAGCGCGGGGCTGTCAATGCCAGGCCCGCTGCGGCGGATCTACGCCCAGTGCTGCAACTGCTCCGCTGGTACGTCCATGCGCCGGCACGCGCGGCTGGCGATGCCGTCCTTCAGTGCGGCGCGGAACACCGGCGCAACCGACCACAGCGCGTGCGCTGCCAGTCGTGCCTGGCGTCGCTGCCGCGGTGTGCGGCCCTGCAGGTCAGTCGCCCAGTCCGGCAGCAGGGCGGCGCCGGCGTGCAGGAACAGGTCGCGCGACATGCCGGCAGCGGGCACCGGCAAGCGTACTTGCGACAGCAGGCCGAGTACCACGCGCGAGCGTTCGGTGAAGGCCAGTTCGGGCTGGATGCGTTGGAAGTAGTCGGTGACCTCACGTTCGGACGCGGGCACCGCGCGCGCGCCGAGTGCCTCGGCGATTCGCCGCACCTCGTCGTAGTAGCGGTCGGCCGCATCGGCAGGCATCGTCACATGGCTGTAGCGGCGATAACCCTGAAGAAAACAGTACGCCTCGGTGACATGCACCCAGGTCAGCAGCGCAGGATCGTTCGCGGCGTATGGACGTCCATCTTCACCGTGGCCGGTAATGTGGCCGTGGATCTGCCGCACATGCTCGATCAATGCCGCGGTCTGCGCGCGCGGCGCATAGGTGGTGCCGCCGACAAACGCGGTAGTGCGACGCAGCCGGCCGAGCAGGTCGCCGCGAAAATTGGAGTGATCCCACACGCCAGCCAGCGCCAGCGGATGCAGCGTCTGCAGGGTCAGTGCGGCCAGGCCGCCGGCCAGCATGCCGGGGAAATCCGAATGCACGCGCCAAGTTGCGCTGTCCGGCCCGAACAGGCCCGGATCGCCATGCGGATGGTCGTAGTCGATGCTGTCGGTGTCGGCGCGCGGGAAGGCGCTGAGCACCCAGTGCCGGATCGCGGCGCGAATCGGACGGATCGATTCGCGGGTGATACGGGTGAGGAAATTCGGCGGCGATGGCATGCAACAAGTCTAGCGTGCTGTCACGCCATCGCCGCCGATAAAGGTGTTTCACGTGTCCAGCGTCGCATCCAGCGTGATGGTGGCCTTGAGTACCTTGGAGACCGGGCAGCCTAGCTTGGTGGCCTGCGCGATCTTCTCGAACGTGGCCGCATCGGCGCCTGGCACCTTGGCCTTGCAGCTGAGATACACGGCGGTGATCGAGAAGCCGTCACCATCCTTCTCCAGCGTCACCGTTGCCTTGGTGTCGATGCTGTCGGCGGTGAGTCCGGCATTGCCCAGTCCCAGCGACAGCGCCATCGAATAACAGGCGGCATGCGCCGCGGCAATCAGTTCCTCCGGATTGGTGCCGGGGCCGTCCTCGAAGCGTGACTTGAAACCGTACGGTGCCTCGCGCAGCACCTTGGTATCTGTCGAGATCGTGCCCTGGCCGTCCTTGATGCCGCCGGACCAATGGGCAGATGCGGATTTCTTCATGGAGTACTCCTGTTGGGGGACGGTAGATAAGCGCTTACTGTGCCGGATGGTTCATGCAGCTGGCGCGAACGGATCAGAGTCCGGGCTTCACGCGCGGTTGCCCTGTGCACACCGTATGCTTGCAATTTGTCTTTACAGCACGGAGTCCACATGCCGTTTGCCATCCAGCACGATTGCGCTGCACATCGCTTCGAGACCGAGGTGGATGGTGCCGAATGCGAACTCGACTACACCTTGACTGCCGCCGTGATGACAATCACCCACACCGGAGTGCCGCACGAAGTTGGTGGACGCGGCATCGCGTCGGCGCTGGTGCAGGCTGCGTTCGAAGCGGCACGCAGCGAAGGCTGGAAAGTTGTGCCGGCGTGCTCGTATGCGGCCGTGTGGATCGGTCGGCACCCGGAATATCGCGCCCTGTGCGCCTGAAACTCCCGCTATGATCGCGGCGTGCCGGCGCCGATGGTGGCGCCATGGAGGCTTGCGTGAGTAGCGACGAAACAGGCGTGACGATCCCGCGGAAAAAACGCCGTTGGCGGCCTTTCCATTATGTGAAGGCGCGGCCGCGGATGATCGTGTCGCTGCTCATTTTCCTGGTGGCCAGTGTCGTGCTGGTGGAAATGAAGCTGCGCGTGGCCACTGCCATTCTGCTGGCCTTCGACTTGGCCGCCGTGGTGTTTCTGAGCATCTTGGCGCGGCTGTTCAACAAGGCTGCGACGAGCCACATGCGCAGACAGGCCCAGGCGCAGGACACCGGACGCTGGGGCGTGCTGTGGAGCGGCATCGTGCTGTCGACGGTGGTGCTGGTGGCACTAAGTAACGAGCTGCATGCGGCCAAAGTCGGTGGCGTGCTGGCGCTGGCGGTAGGGGCGACCAGCGTGGTGCTGAGCTGGCTGTTCCTCAACACCATGTTCGCGATCCATTACGCGCACGGCTTCTACGGCGATTTCGGCGACAAACACACCGGACTGGATTTC
>DASZCB010000123.1:0-12032 GCA_035943575.1 Rhodanobacter sp.
AGATGCTGCTGTTCGACGTGCCCATTAGTTACCAGGCCAAGACGGTCGGCGAACTACGTCTGGGTGTCAGCGTCGAACCGCTGCGCACGGCACAGAAGACAACCTTGTGGGTCATCATTGCCGTTCTTGTGCTGACGCTTGCTGCCGTGGTCGGTGCCGCCTATTGGCTATTCAGGCGGCCATTGGCTCTGCTAGACATGCTCGGCGATGCCTTGCTCCGGGTTGCCCGGGGAGATTTTCACTACCGCATCCGGCTTGAGCGCAGGGATGAATTGGGCCGGTTGTTCACTGCTTTCAATCTGATGAACAGCGCATTGCAGACGCGGCAGTATCTTGCGAAACAGCAACCCCCTTTTGCGGCGGCCGATGACGTGGCGCAACCGACGCTAATCATCGCGCCGTACGCGGTCGATGAAGAGGCGGGCTGAGGTATGCCGTTTTCGTCCGGTCTACCGAGCGGCAGACCAGACCCGGCGCCCGACAGGGATCAGATCTGTTTCAGTCGATGCTTGAGCTCGAGCGCGCGTGCCCGGTAGATAACCGCCGGCTCGTAATTCGGATTGATGGCTAGAACGCGATCCCATAACGAGATGGCCTGATCCAGTTGCTGGTCGCGGTACAGCACGATCGCACGCTCGTGGTATGAGGCCAGCAATTGTTCGCGCAGGGCGGCCGCCTGCGGTCCTGCCGGTTTCAGCCTGGGTTCGATCGACAAGGCCTCGCCGAGGCGCGTCTGAGCCTGGTCATTCTGACCCTGATCGAGCAAGGTCAGGCTCTCCCTCTGCAATCGCTGCGCCTTTGCAATCGGCAATTCGGTGACCGGAACTTCGCCGCCGGATGCATCCGGATCGGAGGTACTGCTTCCAGGCGGTGCGGCGCCTGCCACCAGCGATGTGCCGGAATTGGACAAAGGCAGATGTACAGTTTCGCCAGTGCGCAACAGGGAAGGGTTGGTCGATCCGTTATAGCGCGCCAGGATCAGGAAGCCTCCTGGATCGCCCAGATAACGGGCGGCCAGGGTGCTGTAGGAGTCGCCAGTCTGCACGACATAGTTGCGTGAACGGGAACCGAGCGTCTGTTTGGGATCGACCGTAAGTTTTCGCAGCATGGCCTGCGCCGGGCGGTCGCCAGGATGTTGTGCCAGATACTGCCGCAGATCCTGCTCGCCATCGCTGTAGTGGCCAAGCTGGAGCTCGTTCATGATGGCAGTGAACGATAGCGTTCGCCGGGTCTCCGGCTGGACGGCTGGCGCCACCGTCGCCGTGGTCTGATTTCCGTTGACCTTCGATTTGAGTGCATTGACCTGGGCGCAGCCTGTCACACCCAGCACGGTAAACAGGACGGCTACGAGCGCGGCTTCTTGCCTGAGCCGCGATCCGTCGAAACGAGACTGCCTTGCCAATGTCATACGCCCCCTGATGGCTACCCATGGCCTGCTTGCCAGGCCGTTTCGTCATTGTAACGGCTGGCTTCGCCATCGACCAAAGTCCCCCTGGTGTTGTTGCATCGAGTCTTCGCAGGCAACCTGAAACCGCTAGGTGTGCTGGAGGTTGACCGCCCCATGCTGCGCCGCGCCATAATGCGTGGAACACCATGACAGGATGCAACAGCACGTGAGTAGAGTCTGGAATTTCAGCGCCGGTCCGGCAGCGTTGCCGCAGGCAGTTCTTGAGCGCGCCCAGCGCGAGATGCTGGACTGGAACGGCAGCGGTGCCTCGGTGATGGAGCAGTCCCATCGCGGCAAGCGCTTCATCGAGATGGCTGCGCAGACCGAAGCCGACCTGCGTAGTCTGCTCGACATTCCTGCCGACTACGCCGTGCTGTTCCTGCAGGGCGGCGCCACCCAGCACTTCGCGCAGATCCCGATGAACCTGGCCGCCGAGGGCGCCAGTGCCGACTACATCGTCAGCGGCCACTGGAGCGCCAAAGCAATAAGCGAGGCGGCGCCGTACGTGCGGGTGAACGTGGCCGCCAGTGGCGAAGCCGACGACTATCTGAAACTGCCGGCACGCGATAGCTGGCAGCTCGATCCGCAAGCCACGTACGTGCACTACACGCCGAACGAGACGATCCATGGCGTGGAATTCCACGACATCCCCGAGGTCGGTGCGGTGCCGCTGGTGGCGGACATGTCCTCGAACATCCTGTCCGAACCGATGGATGTCTCGCGCTTCGGGCTGATTTACGCCGGCGCGCAGAAGAACATCGGCCCATCCGGGCTGGTGGTGATGATCATCCGCCGCGACCTGCTGCAGCGGGCGAGCCGGCCGATGGCGAAGATCTTCCGCTATGCCGAGCAGGCTGCGCACGATTCCATGCTCAATACGCCGAACACCTGGGGCTGGTACGTGGCCGGGCTGACCTTCCAATGGCTGCAGGAGCAGGGTGGCCTCATGGTGATGGCCGAGCGCAATCGCGCCAAGGCCGAGCTGCTGTACCGGGTCATCGACGGCTCCAGTGGCTATTACCGCAACCCGATTGAGCTGTCCGCGCGCTCGCGCATGAACGTCCGTTTCACTTTGCATGACAGCACGCTCGACGCCGCCTTTCTCAAGGAGTCGGAAGCCGCCGGGTTGCTGGCGCTGAAAGGGCACAAGGCGCTGGGCGGCATGCGCGCCTCGTTGTACAACGCGGTGTCGCTGGAAGCCGTGCTGGCGCTGACGAGCTTCATGCAGGATTTCACGCGGCGGCATGGCTGATTGGCCACGCATGGCGTTTTTCAGGCAAGATGCCGGTTCATCATTTGGACTTCTATCCATCCAGGCGGCTAAAGCATGACCGATTCAAAGACACCGCTGAGCGAGATGCGCGAGCGCATCGACAGTATCGACCGGCAGATCCAGCAGCTGATTTCCGAGCGCGCGAATCACGCGCAGACGGTGGCGAAGGTGAAGGGTGCAGGGCTTTCGGCGATCGACTATTACCGACCCGAACGCGAGGCCCATGTGTTGCGCATGGTGGTGGATCGCAATGACGGCCCGCTGTCCGATACCGAGATGGTGCGGCTGTTCCGCGAGATCATGTCTTCCTGCTTGGCGCAGGAAGACCCGTTGAAGATCGGCTTCCTCGGCCCGGAAGGCACGTTCAGCGAGCAGGCGGTGCGCAAGCATTTCGGCCACGCCGCTTATGGCTTGCCATTGGGCAGCATCGAGGAAGTGTTCCAGGAAGTTGCCGCCGGGCATGCCGATTTCGGTGTGGTGCCGGTGGAGAACTCCGGGCAGGGCATGATCCAGGTCACGCTGGACATGTTCCTCACTTCGGAAGCGACCATCTGTGGCGAAGTCGAGCTACGCGTGCATCAGTGCCTGCATTCGCAGGCGGGTAAGCTGGAGGACGTCAAGCGCGTCTATGCACATGCGCAGTCGCTGCAGCAGTGCAAGACCTGGCTGCGCATCAACCTGCCGGGCGTCGAATGCATCGCGGTCGGCAGCAATGCCGAAGCCGCGCGGCTGGCCCGGCATGCCGATGACGCCGCGGCGATCGCCGGCGAGACTGCCGGCAAGATCTACGGCCTCAAGACCGTGGCGCAGGGCATCGAGGATCGCGCCGACAACACCACGCGCTTCCTGGTGATCGGCCGTTCGCTGTTCCCGCCGTCGGGCAATGATCGGACGTCGCTGTTGATCACGGTGAACGACAAGCCGGGTGCGCTTTACGACGTGCTCAGCCCGTTTGCCAAACACGGCATCAGCCTGAACCGGATCGAGTCGCGGCCGGCGCATACCGGCAAGTGGCAGTACGCGTTCTTCATCGACGTCTCCGGCCATATCGACGATGCCGCGTTGCAGGCGGCCGTGCAGGACATCGGTGAGTCGGCAGCGACGATCCGTGTGCTGGGCTCCTATCCGGTGGCGTTGCCCTGACATGGAATTGAATCGTCTCGACTGGAGCAGCCGACGGGGCCAGCCGCTGCACGGCAGCGTGCGTGTACCCGGCGACAAATCGGTATCGCATCGTGCACTGATGCTGGCAGCCATCGCTGAAGGAAATTCGCGCATCTGCGGCTTCCTCGAAGGCGAGGATACCCGTGCCACCGCTGCCGTGCTGACGCAACTTGGCGTACGCATCGACACGCCGTCGGCCGGCGAGCGGGTGGTACATGGTGTCGGCCTGCATGGCTTGCGCGGCTCATCGCAGCCGCTCGACTGCGGCAACGCCGGCACCGGCATGCGCCTGCTTACCGGCTTGCTGGCCGGGCAGGCGTTCGACAGCATCTTGATCGGCGATGCCTCGCTGTCGAAGCGACCGATGCGGCGCGTCACCGATCCGCTGGCCTTGATGGGTGCGCGCATCGACACATGCGATGGCTTGCCGCCGCTGCACGTACATGGTGGCCAGCCGTTGCAAGGCATCCGCTATGAACTGCCGGTGGCCAGTGCGCAGGTGAAGTCCGCGCTGTTGCTGGCTGGCCTGTATGGCGCAGGCGAAACCGAGATCATCGAACCGCATCCGACCCGCGACTACACCGAGCGCATGCTCGCCGCGTTCGGCTGGCCGATCGTATTTACACCTGGTCACGCCCGGCTCGCTGGCGGCCATGCACTGCATGCCGCTGATGTCGACGTACCGGCTGATTTCTCTTCGGCGGCATTCTTCCTGGTCGCTGCCAGCATCGTGCCGGGTTCCGAGCTGCACCTTCCCGCAGTCGGTCTCAATCCGCGTCGCACGGGACTGTTGCAGGCGCTGCGCCTGATGGGTGCGGACATAACGGTCGAGCACCCACGTGAAAGTGGTGGCGAGCCAGTCGGCGATCTCGTCGTGCGTCACGCGCCGCTGCATGGCGTCGAGCTGCCCACTGCGCTGGTACCCGACATGATCGACGAGTTTCCCGCGTTGTTCATCGCGGCGGCGGTGGCCAGCGGCACGACGGTCATTCGCGGCGCGGCCGAGCTACGTGTGAAGGAGTCCGATCGCATCGCGACGATGGCCACCGGCCTGCGCGCGCTCGGCACCGTCATCGAGGAAACGCCGGACGGTGCGATCATCCACGGCGGCCGACTTGGCGCCGGCAGCGTGCAAAGTCATCTCGACCATCGCATCGCGATGAGCTTTGCAGTGGCCGGACTGGTGTCCAGTGGCCCGGTGCGGATCAACGACTGCAGCCATGTCGCCACGTCCTTCCCCGGTTTTCTCGAGCTGGCCAATGGCTGTGGCTTCGCCTTGCAGACCGTCGTTTGAATCGTCCGTGCGCGACGTTGCGGTAGGCTTGTTACCTGGTTGAAGGATTATCCATGTCCAACGCTGTGCCCCCATTCATCGTCGCCATTCCCGCCCGCTATGGCTCGACCCGTTTGCCAGCCAAACCGCTGCGCGAGATCGGCGGCGTGCCGATGGTGGTGCGGGTGGCGCAGCGCGCACTGCAGGCCGGTGCCAGCCAGGTGGTGGTGGCGGTGGACGACCAGCGTATCGCCGACGCGTTGGCCGGGCAGGGCGTGGATATCTGCATGACCCGTGGCGATCATGCTTCGGGCAGCGATCGGCTGGCCGAATGCGCCGCGTACTACGGCTGGGCCGACGACAGCATCGTGGTGAACCTGCAGGGCGATGAACCGTTCGCGCCGGCGGCCGGCATTCGCGCGGTGGCGCAGGCGCTGGACGGTGACGACGCACCGATGGCGACGCTGGCCACGCCGATCATCGACGCTGAGGAACTGTTCGATCCGAACGTGGTGAAGCTGGTGCGCGCCGTCAACGGACGTGCGCTGTATTTCAGCCGGGCGCCATTGCCATGGGCGCGCGACGCGTTTGCCGTCGATCGGCAGGCGTTGCCGTCCGGCTCGCCATTCCTGCGGCATATCGGCATCTACGCTTATCGGGCGGAATTTCTGGCGCGTTACGCTCGGCTGTCACGCACGCCACTGGAGCAGACCGAATCGCTGGAACAATTGCGTGTGCTGGAACACGGCCACGCGATTGCGGTGCGCCTGACCCCCGAGCCGTTCCCGCCCGGCATCGACACGCTGGTTGATCTCGAACGCGCCGAACAGTGGTTGCGCACGCAAGATTGAGTCACCATTTCTGACAGTGATGCCGGCGCGTCCGGCCACCCACCCGTTAGAATGCTCGCATGCAGTCCGCGCAACCGCCACCGTTCGACGGCAAAGCCTTCGTCCGCACGCTCACTTCCTCGCCCGGCGTCTACCGTCATTTCGACGCTGCGGGCGAGCTGCTGTATGTGGGCAAGGCCGGCAACCTCAAGAAACGCGTCGGCAGCTATTTCCTGAAGCCGCGGATGGAGCCGCGCATCACGGCGATGGTGGCGCAGATCGCCCGCGTCGAGATCACCGTGACGCGCACCGAGGGCGAGGCGCTGCTGCTGGAATCGCAGCTGATCAAGTCGCTCAAGCCGCGCTACAACATTCTGCTGCGCGACGACAAGAGTTATCCGTACATCTACCTGTCCGGTGGCGAAGACTATCCGCGGCTGGCATTTCATCGTGGCGCGCGCAACCTGCCGGGACGTTATTTCGGGCCGTATCCAAGCACCTATGCGGTGCGCGAAAGCCTCAGCCTGATGCAGAAACTGTTCAAGGTGCGCCAGTGCGAGGACAGCTATTTCCGCAACCGCTCGCGGCCATGCCTGCAACACCAGATCGGCCGCTGCACGGCGCCATGCGTGCAGTTGATCAGCGTGGGCGACTATCGCGACGACGTGCGTCACGCCGAAATGTTTCTCGAAGGGCGCAGCAATGCAGTGATCGACGAGCTGGCCGAGGCGATGGAGCAGGCCAGCAAGGCGCTGCAGTTCGAGCGTGCGGCCAAATTGCGCGACCAGGTCGCTGCCCTGCGCCAGTTGCAGGCGCAGCATCACGTGCACGGTGCCAGCGCCGATATGGATGTGATCGCCTGTCGCATCGAATCGGGCATGGCCTGTATCAGCGTGTTGTTCTTCCGCAACGGCATCAGCCTGGGTACACGCGACTTCTTCCCGCGGCTGCCGCTGGATGCCGATCCGGCCGACGTGCTGACCCAGTTCATCGCGCAGTACTACCTGGATCGGCCGGTGCCGCGCGAGCTGATCCTTGGTGAAGTCTTGGCCGACCAGCAAATCCTGATCGAGCTGCTGAGCCAGCATGCCGGCCGTGCGATCGAACTGAAGTCCAGCGTGCGTGGTGATCGTGCGCAATTCCTGCAGATGGCCGAGCGCAATGCGCAAGCCTCGCTGACCGCCCGCCTGGCCAGCCGGCAGACATTGGGTGCGCGTTTCGACGACTTGCAGAAAGTGTTGGAGCTGGCCGCATCGCCGCGCCGCATCGAGTGTTTCGACATCAGCCACACGATGGGCGAGTTGACCGTCGCCTCTTGCGTGGTGTTCGGACCGGAAGGGCCGGAGAAATCGCACTATCGACGCTTCAACATCACCGGCATCACGCCCGGCGACGATTACGCCGCGATGCATCAGGCGCTGACCCGACGCTTCCGCAAGGTGGCTGAAGGCGAGGGCGCGCGTCCCGACATCCTGCTGATCGACGGCGGCAGTGGGCAGGTGGCGCAGGCGCTTGATGTGCTGAAGGAGCTCGGCGTCAGCGGCATCGAAGTCGTCGGTGTGGCAAAGGGGCCGGGGCGGCGCGCGGGTGAGGAAACTCTGGTACTTGCCCGGCTGGAATCAGGAAGTCCCGGGCGTGAACTGCATCCCGGTTCGTCGTCGCCCGCACTGCACCTGGTCGCCGCCGTGCGCGACGAGGCGCATCGTTTCGCGATCAGCGGCCATCGCAAACGCCGCGAGAAGGCGCGCGAGCGCAGCGTGCTGGAGGATGTGCCGGGCATCGGTGCGCGTCGTCGCTCGGCGTTGCTCAAGGCCTTTGGCGGACTGCAGGGAGTGGAGGGCGCCGGCATCGAGGAACTGATGCAGGTCAAGGGCATCGATCGTGGCCTGGCCGAACGCATCTACGCGAGTCTGCATGGCTAAGCATCGGCGAGCGCGCTCGCTCGGCACTGGCGCGTCGACGTGCGAAACTGCAGCAAACCATCGGAACGAATCATGCGTATCAACCTGCCGACCTGGCTGACCCTGTTCCGCGTCGCATTGCTGCCGGTTATGGTGGTGGTGTTCTATCTGCCGTTTCCCGGGCACAACATCACCGCGGCGATCGTGTTCGTGCTGGCCGCGTTCACCGATTGGCTGGACGGCTATCTGGCGCGGCGGATGAATCTCACCTCGGCGTTTGGCGCGTTTCTCGATCCGGTCGCCGACAAGTTGATGGTGGCGGTGACGCTGTTCCTGCTGGTGGAGTCGCATCGCGGCGGCTGGCCGGGCATCCTGATGGCGGTGACCGCCGCGGTAATCGTCGGACGCGAGATCAGCGTGTCGGCGCTGCGCGAATGGATGGCTGAAATCGGCATGCGTGCCACCGTCAAGGTCGCTTTCGTGGGCAAGCTCAAGACCGTCATGCAGATGGTGGCACTGGTGGTGTTGATCGTGCAGCACGAGAAGGCCGCCGAGGCACTGCGGCTGTATCACATCGGCGAGGCCTTGCTGGTGATTGCCGGCGTGCTGACGATCTGGTCCGGCCTGTACTACCTGCGTGCAGCATGGCCGATCCTGCGTGGTGATACGCCGGAACAACCATCCGGCGGAAATGGCCACGCGTGATCGCCATGACGCCGGTCTGAGCGATGCAGGCTTGACGATCTGCATTCACGTATTAGAATGCGCGGCTCCAATGCGGGAATAGCTCAGTTGGTAGAGCACGACCTTGCCAAGGTCGGGGTCGCGAGTTCGAGTCTCGTTTCCCGCTCCAGTTTGCAGATAAAGCCCCGGCCCGTTCGGGGCTTTGTCGTTTCCGGTCGGCATCGTACCCGGCAATCTGGCAGTTGGCGGCAGACGGTGGACGATGGTGAAGATCGATGTTGCTCGGGCCGTCGTTTCGAGAAACAGATAGGAAGCCTCGCCGCATCAAAAATGTCATCACGGCTATTCACAAGTGACTTCGTTCTGCTATGATTCGCGGCTCCGATGCGGGAATAGCTCAGTTGGTAGAGCACGACCTTGCCAAGGTCGGGGTCGCGAGTTCGAGTCTCGTTTCCCGCTCCAGTTTTCCGCAAAGCCTCGGTTCACCGGGGTTTTGTTTTTTTGAAGCAAGCTGCGATCATCATGATCGCGATGCACCAAGCAATGGCCAGGTGGCAGAGTGGTCATGCAGCGGCCTGCAAAGCCGCGTACGCCGGTTCGATTCCGACCTTGGCCTCCATTGCGCAACAGGCTGCGACCCAGCCCTCAAAACCCGCCGCTGGCGGGTTTTTTTGTTGTCATGCCATGAGGTCAGCACGGACCTCGCTCGCGCAGAAGGTGTGCGCTCGAAATCCGCTGGAACTGGCTGCAACGGCACAACAAATATCCGTCGGAGCGGAGCCGTCGCTGCACAGCAGACAGCATCGTTTGATCCCGCGCGCCTGATTTGACGATCAGGAATCACTTATTACTGCTCAAACCCGTTGGCTACAACGCGAAATTCCCCTACATTCACCCTGCCGAGAGGCATTCCAAACAATTCCATCATCATTGACGACGGGGAAATTCATGGCAAAGACGCAGAAGGCAGTCAAGAACAAAACAGCACCGAAGGCGAAGGCCGCACCTGCCGCTCCCAAACCGATCAAGGAAGCCTTGAGCAAGTCAGGTCTGGTAGCGCATATCGTCGAGGCAAGCGGCATCGTTGCCAAGGACGTGCGCGCGGTGCTCGCCGCACTGGAAGGTGCCGTGGCCGGATCCGTGCACAAGAAAGGCGCCGGCTCCTTCATGCTGCCCGGGCTGCTGAAGATTTCCGCCGTCAGCGTACCGGCGAAGCCGAAGCGCAAGGGCATCAACCCGTTCACCAAGGAAGAGCAGTGGTTCGCCGCCAAGCCGGCATCGGTCAAGGTCAAGATCCGCCCGCTGAAGAAGCTGAAGGACGCCGCAGCCTGATAGCCCTGACGCACTCAACGAGTGTCTGTCACCGGAGTGCGACGGCATTGCCCGTCGCATTCCTTCTTTGAGGCCATGGAAATTCTGTCCCATTACTAAAATCTATCAGCCAGGAGGACAGGTCAGAGTTATATGTAACGGCCGAACGGCTTCTTCTTTAAATTCCGGGGTAAAACGTTGGGTGCTCATGGGACTTCCTCCTATGCTCACTTTCAGGCAACCCCTACAGCGCAGCAAGCGCCACGCCTATACGAGCCTTTACCCTCGCCCCACACACTGCCGTCCACCTCAATGAACCATCAGGCAACGGATATGTCGGGGATATGGACTCAGGTTGGGCGCAGTGTCAGTGCGCGACGTATGTGGCATCGATGGTTCGGGTTCTCCGCGCTTCGTCAGCATCCTGCACTTCTAGCGCTCGCCGCCCTCTTGTTCTTTGTAAGTGGGGCCATGGCTCAAACCGTGATGCCAGGCTACGTGCCACCTCGGACGTCAGTTAAACGAGTGATGTTGAGCACCCCTGCGGCCGCGCCCACGTCCAACCTCACTGGTTTTTGGCACGGTGGACTGAATGCACCGGGTAGTAGCAATGGTGCGGCTTGGGTTGAAGAAATCGAACTACATCAAGATGGCAATGGCAGCGTCACAGGGACCCGGAGAACAGTTCCTCAACAAAAAACCGCCGGCTGGGTTTTGTGGTCCATCACCGGATCAATTTCTGGCAGCACACTGACGTTCCCAAGACCAGAGCATCCTGGGTCAAGGCGACCCTTCGATGCACCCCTGTCCTATTACCGGAACGGTCAATGTTTCGGCGGATGCGACAAGTTTTAGCGGAACGTGGACGGCGCCTACCTGCCAGCCTGGGTCTATCAGTGCCACACGATACGCCAGCGATCCGGCGAAAAATCTTGGGGATGGCGCGCGTTGCAGTGCTGGCGAAGGCACGCCCGGCGGCGGGAGTCGCAGCGCCTCAGGTGGAAGCGCTAGTGCCAAACCGGGAGCTACCTGTGCTGAGCAACAAGGTGCAACCAGTTTTGGCGATCCGATCAATTCATCGAACGGCAACAGCTATCACCAAGAGGACGACTACCTCGCCAGTAGCTGGCTAACCTTTCGTCGCTTCTATAACAGCGATAGCGCGGTTGCACCCGCGAGCATAGGCATCCAATGGCGCCATAGCTTCGATCGATCACTCACCATTTACGGCAATCCGGTTTCAACGATTGTGATGGTTCGCCCTGACGGCAAACAGGAAACCTTCACAAAAGCCAATGGTGCATGGTCTACCGAACTCAGCGTGGATCAGCTGACTGAAACGGATAACGCCCAAGGTGTTGCGACAAGCTATAGCGCGTTTATCGGGGCCAATCGGCGTACCGAGACCTACGATGCAACGGGCAAGTTGCTCACCGTCACTGCCGAAAGTGGACAAGGCATCACGCTGACTTACAGCACGGCGGCCACACCTACGTCGGTCGCGCCGCGGGCGGGCATGCTGTTAGCGGTGACCGACCCACAAGGACGTCAACTCAATTTCACCTATGACTACTCCACCGGGAGACTGTACAAAGTCACGTTGCCCGATGGTGGAACACTGATCTACTCCTACGATACGACATCGAGCAATTTAGTCTCGGTGCAGTATCCCGATACCAAAACGCGGCAGTACGTTTACAACGAATCCTCGCTCACCAGTGGCGCGAATCTACCGAATGCCATGACTGGCATCATTGACGAAAAGGGTGTGCGCTACGAAACCACCACCTTTGACAGCACGGGCCGGGCTACATCCTCAACCTTTGCCGGTGCAGTAGGTACCACACAGGTCACCTATAACGCCGACGGCACCTCATCGGTCACCTTCCCTCTCGGTCATACGGCTAATTTTGGATTGACAACCGCCGACGGGCTTGGTCGGGTGGGGACGCTGGACCAGCCTTGCGGTCCGGACTGTGGCCAGCCATGGAGGACGCGCACGTACGACAGCAACGGATACCCTGCGTCCTACACCGATTTCAATAACATCACCACGCAAGTCAGCTACGACGCATATGGATTACTCAATCAACAGATTGACGCACTAGGCACCAACAATCAGCGCACCACCGCCACGTCATGGAACACC
>DASZCB010000124.1:0-2391 GCA_035943575.1 Rhodanobacter sp.
CCCTCGTACACTACGGCCGTACGTGCCGCACTGTGCAGCACCTGCGCCTCGAACAGCTGGTGCAGTGTCTGTGTATTCGGCTGGACGTTCGGATAAACCGTCGCGGTGTCGTTGAATCCGTAGAGCAACTGCTGACGTTCGGCGTTATCCAGCATCGCCAGCTCGCCGACGGCGCAACCAGGATCGGTCACGATCGCTTGCAGCAAGTTCGTGAAATGCCCGGCCATGCGCTCGATCGTGCTCGCCTCGAACAGATCGGTGCTGTATTCAAAGTCCCCGTACAAGCCGTCCTTGCCTTCGGTCAGCGCCAAGGTCAAATCGAATTTGGCAGTGGTGCTTTCGTTCGGGACCAGTTCTAACTGCAGGCCAGGCAACGTCAGCTTGGTCATTGGAGCATTCTGCAACACGAGCATCACCTGAAATAGCGGCGAGTAGCTGGTATCGCGTTCGGGCTGGAGCGCCTCCACCAATTGTTCGAATTGCACATCCTGATGCGTATAGGCATCGAGCGTGTGGGTGCGTACTTGCTTGAGCAGCGCGGTGAATCCGAGACTCAAATCGACATCCGTGCGTAGCACCAGGGTATTGACGAAAAAGCCGATCATGCCCTCGATCTCGGCGCGGTTGCGATTGGCGATCGGCGTGCCGATGCAGATATCGCTCTGCCCGGAGTAACGCGCCAGCAGCACGTTGAACGCCGTGCACAAGGTCATGAACAAGGTGCTCTGCGTTTTCCGGCTCAATGCCTGCAGCTTGATGCTCAGCTCCGTTGAAATGACATACGGCAGCGAAGCACCGCGCTGGCTCTGCACTGATGGGCGCGGCCGGTCGGTCGGCAAGGTCAGCAACGTCGGGCTGCCTGCCAGTTGCTTCCTCCAATAATTCAGCTGCCGCTCCAGTACGTCACCGCTCAGCCACTGCCGCTGCCACCTGGAAAAATCGACATAGCGCATCGGCAATTCGGGCAGCGATGAAGGCGTACCCAGCGCGTGACTCGCATACAGCGCACTGACTTCCCGCACCAGGATGCCCATGGACCAGCCATCGGACGCGATGTGATGCATGGTCAACAACAGCAGGTATTCCTGCTCCTCGAGCTGCAGCAAGCTGCCTCGGATCAACGGTCCGGTTTGCAGGTCAAAGGGGATGCGCGTTTCATCAAGCGTCAACCTATGTGCCCTGGCCGCACGCTCCTGCGGCGCCGAGTGGCGCAAATCATTGAGCGCGAGCACCAAGTCCAGTCGCGGCATGATCCGTTGCACCGGCGTGCCGTCTGCGCTTCCGAAGTACGCGCGCAGCGCATCATGGCGATGCACGACATCGTTGAGAGCGCCTTGCAGCGCTTGCCGATTGAGCTGGCCTTTCAAGCGAATCGCCAACGGGATGTTGTAGGTCGAGCTTTGGCCTTCCAATTGATCGAGGAACCACAGGCGCTGCTGTGCAAACGACAGTGGAAATGCCTCCCCGAGCGGCTCCACCGGTGGCTGCGATGTCGCCGCCAATTCGGCGGTCGCCTGCGCAACGATGGCCGCCATGTCAGCCAGGATGGGCGCTTCGAAAATCGCACGCAGCGATACCTTGACCTGGAATATTGTCCCGATGCGTGACATCAATTGCGTTGCCAGCAAGGAATGACCACCCAGGGCGAAGAAGTCGTCATGGATGCCGACCTTGTCGACTTGCAGCAGATCGGCCCAGATGTCGGCGAGGCTCTGTTCGGTCGGCGTGCAAGGCGCCACATACTCCGCCTCACGCTGAGCCATGTCCGGCGCCGGCAGCGCCTTGCGCTCGACCTTGCCATTGGCGGTCAAGGGCATGGCATCCAGCGCGACGAAGTACTCCGGCACCATGTAGTCCGGCAGCGTCTTCAACAGGGCCGTGCGTAGCTGCGCTTCCTCCGGCAATACCTGCCCATCGTGCGCCACCAGATAAGCCACCAGCCGCAGAATGTTCCGCTCGTCCGGCCGTGCCAGCACGACGACGTCGCGCACTGCTTCCAGCGCAGCCAGTGCCGCCTCGATTTCGCCCAGCTCGATACGCAAGCCGCGAATCTTCACCTGATGATCGCTGCGACCCAGGTATTCGATCGTGCCGTCCGGCAGATACCGGGCCAGATCGCCCGACAAGTACATCCGCGCACCCGGTGTCGCACTGAACGGATTCGGGATAAAGGTCTTCGCGGTCAGCTCGGGTCGGTTGATGTAGCCACGGGCCAGGCCGATGCCGGCGATATAAAGATGTCCGACCACCCCGACCGGCACCGGGTTAAGTGAGTCATCCAGGATATGAATCTGGATGTTGGCAATCGGCCGGCCGATCGGCACGCAGTTCAGGGCGCTGTCTTTCCGGCACGTCCAAGCGGTGACATCGACCGAGGCCTCGGTCGGGCCG
>DASZCB010000125.1:0-3934 GCA_035943575.1 Rhodanobacter sp.
GAGCAGCTCTTCCTGATCGACATCGCCACCGAGGGTGTCGTCACCAGCCGGCGCGGTCGAACCAAAACGGTCGGCCAGCGACGATGCCGACTTGGACAACGGTGCGGCAGCCGGTTTGCGGCCACGGCCGAACAAACCCAGCAATAGCAACAACACCACCGCACCGGCACCAGCCGCCCAGGCCCATGTCTGCATGTACCAGGGCTCTTCAACCACGGGTGCCGGACCTGGCTTGATGACGGGCTTGGCCACCGGCTTGACTGGTGTCGGCGTGACGGCAGCGCTGGTCGCTGGCGCACTCGTCGACGTACTGGCCGCAGCCACCAGCGGCGTGGTGGTCACGGCGCTGGAACCCGCCGCGGCAGGTGCCGAACTCGCCTTCGCCGCGGTGCTGGCGCTGGCGCTGGCAGTTTCCAGATGTTCCTGTGGCGTCGTTGTCACGGCGGTTTTCGCCACGCTGGCTGCCGGTGCTGGCACTGCAGCAGTCACCGGTGCTGCGGCCGGCAGGCCGGCGGATTTGCGCGCAGCAGCCAGCTTGGCCTGCAGCTCGGCAATCTCGTTGTCCTTCAGCGACAGCAGGCGCTCGTTCTTGCTGTTGATGTCCGCCAGATCCTTGAGGCGGGTCTTCAGGTCGGTACTCTGCTGTTGCAGGCTGACCAGACTTTCCTGGCTGCGCAGCAGGTCCTGGCGGATGCCGGCAGCGGACTTGTCGTCCTTGCCGGCACCTTGGACCCCTGCTCCGTTGCCTTCCTTCGCTGGCACCAGGGCAAGACGGTCGCCCGTGTCACTGGACGTCTTGGGTGCACTGGAGGTGGATGCGCGGGTCGCCGCATCGGCCACGACCGCGGGCTTGCCGGGTGTTCCGGCGCGCCAGTCGCTGTTCTGCCGGCGCACTTCGGCCACCGCTGCCGCGATCGTCATGGCCTGCGCCTCGGCGGAGGTCGGTACGCGAAGCACCGCACCGCTCTTCAGTGCGTTGATGTTGTCACGGTAGAACGCGTCGGGATTGGCCTGCTTCAACGCCAACATCATCTGCTGGGCATCGGTACCTGCCGGCGCAGTGGCTCGGGCGATCGACGACAGCGTCTGACCGCGTTCGACCGGGCCGTACTGGCCATTGCCGGCTGCGGCCGGCGCAGCCTTGGGCGCCGCTGCAGCGACGTGTGCCTGGGCTGGGGCTGCTGATGCCGCCTTGGCACGCGTAGGCCGACTCGGGGCCGCCGTCTGCTCCGGTGCGGCGGCAACAGCTGTCGGAGCCGCCGCCGGCGCACTGGCCGGATCGAGCAAGATGGCAAATTCGCGCACGCTCTTGCCGGCGCTGCTGCTCACTTCAAGCAACAGATCGAGATAGGGGTCGTCCACCGACTGGCTGCTGGTAATGCGGATGACCTTGCCGCCAGCACCGTTGGCCACGCTGAAATGCAGCGGAATCGCGGTGCGGCCACCGACGATGCCGGCGCGGGCAAATTCCTCGCTGGAGGCCAGCTGGACGGTGAGATTCTGCAACTCCGCCGGACTGGCAGGATGTACGGGAATCTCCGCCAGCAAAGGCTGTCCCAACGCCGATTTGACCTGGATCTGGCCGAGGTCCAGCGCGATGGCCTGGTTGGTGCCCAGTGCCAGTGCCATCAGCATCGACAACTTCAACGAACGATTCATGCGTGTTCCCCCGAACGATCCTTGGCGCAACTCTTGTGGTGTCGCCGCAGTGGCGGCCACTGCGGCAAACGAGGTGCCACTTTAGTTATATGCAGACCAATCAACAATAGCTGCGGCGAATACTTGCAGTGCATTGCTGCGGTGTGTTCTCACCGCAACGGCACTTTCAATGTTGGCCCCTCGCCGGTTTGGCCTGCAGTTCCTGCAATTGCTTCTGCAGCTCGGCGATGGCCTGATCCTGTTGCTGCAGACGCTTGCTGGCCTGCTGGCTCTCAGATTCCTGTCTGGCGACATCCCGTTCCAGCCGCTTCACCTCGACCTGGCGCCGGGTCAGACGCTGGCCGGTCTTGGGTAGAGCTGCCGCCTCTCCGGCCGGATGCGGCCGGGCCTGATCGCTGCCGGCCCAGGCTGTCGACGCCAGCATGATGCCCATGACGCCCATCAATTGCGCACAACGCATCTTAGAGATAGTCCTCGATCAACAGCTCGGCGATCTGCACGGCATTCAGCGCCGCACCCTTGCGGATATTGTCCGAAACGATCCACAGGTCCAGCCCGCGCTCATGCGAGATGTCCTCGCGGATGCGCCCGACATACACCGCATCGTTGCCAGCGGCCTCGCCCACCGGGGTCGGGTAGCCGCCCGGCTTGCGCTCGTCCACCAGCACCACGCCCGGTGCCTGCCTCAGCAGCTCGCGGGCCTGTTCGGCAGTGATCTTGTCGCTGGTCTCGATATGCACCGCCTCGGAGTGGCCATAGAACACCGGCACGCGTACCGCGGTCGGGTTCACCTGGATCGACTCGTCTTCAAGGATCTTGCGGGTTTCCCACACCAGCTTCATCTCTTCTTTGGTATAGCCATTCGGCTGGAAATCGTCGATCTGCGGGATCACATTGAACGCGATCTGTGCGGGGAATTTCTTGCCCGGCTCCACGCTTTGGAAGTTCAGCAGCGCCGCGGTCTGCCGGCCCAGCTCCTCCATGCCGGTGCGGCCGGCACCGGATACCGACTGATAGGTGGCCACGTTGATCCGCTCGATCTGCACCGCGCGGTGAATCGGTGCCAGCGCCACCAGCATCTGCATGGTCGAGCAGTTCGGGTTGGCGATGATGCCGCGGGCGGTGTATTGCGCGATCGCGTGCGGGTTGACCTCGCTGATCACCAGCGGGATGTCATCCTGGTAGCGGAACTCCGAGGTGTTGTCGATCACCACCGCACCAGCCGCCGCCGCGCGCGGCGCATGCTCGCGGCTGACCGAACCGCCGGCCGAGAAGAACGCGATGTCGACGCCCGCGAAATCGTAGGTATCCAGCAACTGCACCGTAACATCCTGACCGGCGAACTTGACCTTGCCACCGGCCGAACGCTCGCTGGCCAGCGGCACCAGCTCGCTGATCGGGAAATCGCGCTCGGCGAGGATCGCCAGCAAGGTCTCGCCGACCGCACCGGTGGCGCCGACCATGGCGACTTTGTAACTGCTCTTCAGACTCATGTTATAGGTTCTTTGTTCAGGGATGGATGGCTGGCCGATCACCGCGCCAGCACGTTCGGGTTGAGGATGGTCGGTGGCCGCCCGGCATGCGGGCCATGGCCGAACAGCGCCAGTACATTGTCGACTGCCAATGCGGTCATTGCACGGCGCGTTTCGTGGCTGGCGCTGGCTATATGCGGGCTGAGCACGACATTGTCCAGTGCAAGCAGACCCGGATGCACCGCCGGCTCGCCCTCGAAAACGTCCAGCCCGGCGCCGGCCAGGCGCCGCTCGCGCAGAGCCGTGGCCAGCGCCGCGTCGTCCACGATACCGCCGCGGGCCACGTTCAGCAGTATCGCGGTCGGTTTCATCAACGCCAGTTCGGGTGCACCGATCGCGTGCCGGGTCTGCGGCGTCAACGGCAGCACCAGCATCAGAAAATCGGACTCGCGCAGCAATTGCTGCTTGTCGACGTAGCGCGCGTTGCAGGCGCGCTCGTCCGCCTCCGGCAGCGGCGAACGGTTGTGATACAGCACCGGCATGCCGAAGCCGACGGCGCGGCGTGCGATCGCCTGACCGATGCGGCCCATGCCGAGGATGCCCAGCGTGCGGCCGCGCACGTCCATGCCCAGCCACGCCTTGAATTCGGTGGCGTGCCAATGCCCTGCACGCAGCCAGCGCTCGGCGGCGTTCATTCGCCGCGCGACACCGAGCATCAGTGCCCAGGCGTAATCGGCCACGCTCTCGTTGAGCACATCGGCGGTGTTCGAAACGGCGATGCCGGCCGCGCTCAGCGCATCCAG
>DASZCB010000126.1:0-7427 GCA_035943575.1 Rhodanobacter sp.
TTTCGCGTGATCTGGGCCAGCCGGATGGCCGGCATCCCACCTATGACCGTCTCAAGCGTGTGCTGACATACATGCAGGAGAATTACTCGGAAGGTATTCGCGTTCATGCGCTGGCCGGGCTGGCCGAGTTGTCGATCGCGCAACTGGAGCGTCACTTTCGTCGCGTGTTTCAGCTGACCCCGCAGCAAGTGCTGACCAAGTTGCGAATCGAGGCTGCCATGCGGCTTCTGCAGACCAAAGACACCGTGGCGTCGATCAGCATGGCTTGCGGCTTCGTCGATCAGAGTGCTTTCGCACGCCAGTTCAAGGCAACGGTTGGCATGACACCCAGGTCATATCGTTTGTTGACGAAAGCAGGCGGTGCGAACGCATGACGCGACTCCGACGCATATCTTTTCCTGGTTCCCCACCTGCCGCATCCCGTCGGCGTTCTACGCTTACTTGCCTACTCCTATTCGTCCCTGCGGCATGCCTGTCATAACACCTCTGCATGGCGGCTCTATCCTCGCGATGGACTATCGCTGTACGGCCTTGCCCGGCGACAGATCGTATCCTGAAACGCACCGTTACCATTCGGTTTCCTACGTGCGCAAGGGCAGTTTCGGCTGCCGCGTGCGCGGGCAGGTTTTTGAACTGGTGACTGGCTCGGTCATGGTTGGTTGCGCGGGCGACGAATATGTCTGCACCCACGATCACCATCACGGTGGCGACGAATGTCTCTCCTTCCAGTTGACGCCGGCGCTGCTGGATACCATCGGCGGCGAGTCCCCGGCATGGCGCATGGGGTGTGTCGCGCCACTGTCGGAGCTGATGGTGTTGGGCGAACTGGCGCAGGCCACTGCCGAAGGCCGCAACGACCTCGGCCTGGATGAAGTGGGCATACTGCTCGCGACCCGTTTCGTGAATGTGGTGTCCGGACGCGGCAGCGTACAGGTGCTAGTCACGGCGCAGAATCGACGGCGTGCCGTAGCGGCGGCCTTGTGGATCGATGCGCATGTCCGGCAACAGATCGATCTCGAATCGGCGGCGCGCGAGGCAGGACTGAGCCCGTTCCACTTTCTACGCGTGTTCAACAGCGTACTGGGCGTCACGCCGCATCAGTACCTGGTGCGCTCCCGGTTGCGTCGTGCCGCCCGCATGCTGCTCGAAGGCGAGCGCCCAATCACCGACGTCGCCTTCGACGCCGGCTTTGGCGACCTTTCCAACTTCGTGCGTACCTTTCACCGCTGCGCCGGCATGCCGCCAAGAAGTTTTCGCCAGGTCGGCCACGGTGATCGCAAGATTCTCCAAGAAAGGCTCGCAAGCTTCTCCGATGCTTGGCTTCCACCTGACACCATGCACCGGAGAAAATCATCATGTACGACCACATCGGACTGAAGGCCGACGACCTCGATGCCAGCGTAAGTTTCTACACGGCCGCCCTCGCGGAGCTGGGTCACGTGCTTTGCTCGCGCGATGAGACGAGCGCGGGCCTGGGCCCGAAGGATGCTCCTTCGCTATGGCTGTATGCGCAGAGCGCGGCGAACCCTGCGGGCATCCATCTGGCCTTTCGAGCCGCGGATCGGGCGGCCGTCGATGCTTTTTACAAGGCGGGGCTCGTGGCCGGCGGTCGCGATAATGGCGCCCCAGGCCTGCGCCGGGATTACAGCGCTCTTTATTACGCCGCCTTCCTGCTCGACCCGGATGGCAACAACGTCGAAGCCGTGTGCCTGAAGTGACTGAAGGAGATTCCCATGGCATCCATCCGCAAGGAAATTCTCATCGACGCATCCGCAGAAACGGTATGGGCGGCACTGCGCGACATCGGCGCGCTGCATACGCGCCTGGTACCCGGTTTTGTGACGGACACCCGGCTTGAACCCGGCGCGCGCATCGTCACTTTTGGCAACGGACAGGTTGCGCGGGAGTTGATCGTGGATGTGGACGACACGGAACGCCGCTTGGTCTGGGCCATCGTCGACGAACCGTTCCAGCACTACAGTGCCGCGGCCCAGGTATTCAGTGAAAAACCGCACCAATGCCGCTTCGTCTGGATCGCCGACCTGCTTCCCGACGAGCTGGCCGATCATGTCGAGGGGATGATGCAGCAGGGTATGGGCATCATCAAGGCGACCATGGAGAACAGCACCGCAACAGCGGGCAAAGCGCACGGAGAGAGCTAAGGCAAAGGGAAACAGGCGGTGGCGTGAACTCTCTCGAGAAGTGGACCCTGACCCTGTTTCGCCGCCCGGTTCGACGGCGCGACTGCGGAAAATGAACAGGGCATTGAGGTCTCAATAGTGCCGGTGGCGGCGTTTCCGACCAGTGCTACAGTGCCTCGCCTTCCCTTGATGCCACGGCAGAGCGAGCAACCCTATGACGACACATGCACCCTATCCGATCGGCACGTCTGGGCTTCCCTGGGGTGCTTCGGAAGTATCGACCTGGCTGTTACGGCAGACCGTGCAGCGCAGCTACGAAGCGGACGTGCTGAGCATGATCGAGACCCTGCGCGCGCGCTTCGACGTGTTGGAGTACGGCCGACTCGATTACGCCCCCGATACCTACCCGCTGTTTGCGATCAAGAGCCGCGACTGGCGCGACGAGCTGCCCTGTGTGCTGGTGACCGGCGGTGTGCACGGCTATGAAACCAGCGGCGTGCACGGCGCGCTGCAATTCGTCGACAAGCATGCGTCGAGCTATGAAGGTCGGGTCAACCTCGTGGTCGCGCCGTGCATCAGCCCCTGGGCCTACGAAAGGATCCATCGCTGGAACGCGAATGCGCTCGACCCGAACCGCTCGTTTCGCGACGACAGCCCGGCGCAGGAATCGGCAGCCCTCATGCGCCTGGTCGCGCCGTTCCGCGATCGCGTGCTCGTGCATATCGATCTGCATGAAACCACCGATACCGACGAGTCCGAGTTTCGCCCGGCGCTGGCCGCCCGCGACGGCGTGCCATATGTGCCGGGTGAAGTCCCCGATGGCTTCTATGTGGTCGACGACAGCGAGCATCCGCAACCGGAGTTCCAGCAGGCGATCATCGAGGCGGTGGCCAAGGTCACCCACATTGCCCCGGCCGATCGCCACGGCGAGATCATCGGTTCGCCCATGATCGCACCGGGTGTCATCGAGTACCCGCTCAAGCAGCTCGGCCTCTGTGCGGGCATCACCGATGCACTTTACAAGACCACCACCGAGGTCTATCCCGACAGCCCGCGGGCCACGCCTGAACAATGCAATGCAGCACAGGTGGCGGCGGTTTGCGCGGCGATTGATTTCGCGTTGGCGCATCGTGCGATCAAAACGGGGGCGAAGGCGGCGATCTGATCGGGAAGACAACGCCTACGTGGCGTAGAGAGCTGGTGCTCTTGCCGTCCAGATGCATTCACATGGCGATAGAGCCGGCTCGGATATCTCGCGATGTCCAAGCGACTGAGCCACGATCCTGTCGATGGTTGAAACGAATGGGCAATACATCGAGCGGATGAGCTATCCCGTGCCGGTCTCCATCGGCGCAGCATGTCTCCATGGATCCGGGCAACCCGTCCGGAGCAGACCGAGGAGATTTTTCATGTTGGATTGGCCGGAATACCGCAAAGAACTGATGGGCCGTATCGGTGAGATCGGCAAGCTGAGTCCCGATACCTTGGCTGGTTACCAGACCCTGTCCAAGGCTGGACAGAAGACCGCGCATCTGGATGCCAAGACCCGCGAACTGATCGCGCTGGCGGTGGCTGTGACCTCTCGCTGCGATGGCTGTATCACCGTGCACGTCGCCGAGGCGCTCAAACATGGCGCCAGCCGCGAGGAGATCGCCGAGGCACTGGGCGTGGCCGTAGCGCTCAATGCCGGTGCGGCGATGGTGTACTCCGCCCGCGTCATGGATGCCGTTGGAGCTTATGGCTCGTCAGCGTCGGTGCAAGCGCCATGACCGATATGCTGCAAGCCGTATCCAGTGCCGCCGCGTCATCGCCGCCGTTCCAGGCGGTGGTGACCTCGACGCTGGATTTCGAGGGCACGCTGGCGCGCCTGAAGCAGAGTATCGAGGCGGCGGATCTGTGGCTGATCCAGGAAATCGATCCGCAGATACTGTTGCGGCGTGGTGGCTATCTCATCGCGCCGGCACGACAGCTGCTGTTCTTCCATCCACGCTATGTGGTGCGCCTGTTGGCGGCAGATCCCGCAGCGGTGGTGGAAATTCCACTGAAACTGGTCGTGCTGCAGATGCCTGACGGCAGCGTCACCGTTCGTCATGCCGACGTACGCGCCCAGCTCGATCGTTATCCCGGCATGCAGGCACTGGCCGATGAACTGGCCGCCATCAGCGCGCGCCTGCTGACGTCGGTGGCGGTGCCGATCGCGTCAGCGTGAACACGTCATATCCCGGCTTGGTGGGATGGGTCGTGCGCTAAGCTAATCGTCCGATTCGATCACGCCGGCGCCATGGATACGCTCAGCGAACTACTAGACGCCCACCCGGCTCGCGGTGACCTCGACGTGCGTTGCCAGTGGTCCGGTCGCTGGTCTGTACCGCATGTCGCCGAAGCGCCGGGTACGGTTCGCTTCCATGTGGTCATGCGAGGAGTAGCCTATCTGCGTGTGGCGGGCGAGACACCACGCAGGCTGGCGACGGGCGACATCGTGGTGCTGCCTTCGGGCGATGCCCACATCTTGGCGGGCGGCCCGGACGACTGGAACGCGCCACGCCCGAATGCCAGTCTGCGCACCCATCCGCTGCTGAAGTGGCAAGCGGGCGACGAGGCCGAGCACGCCCTGGACATGTTCTGTGGCCGCATCGACTTCGGCGGCGGCGCTGCCACTCTGTTGGCGTCGCTGCCGCGTGTGTTGCACGTGCCCGGCGACGCCAGTCTGCCGCTGGCCTCGTTGGCCCCGCTGGTCGAGTTGATGCGACGTGAAGTCAACGACGCCGCACCCGGCGCGCGCAGCGTGGTCGGGCAGCTATCATCCGCTCTGTTCGTGCTGGCGCTGCGTCATTGGTGGAGCTGCAACGACGAATTGCACGGCGTGCTCGGCTTGCTGCGCGAGCCGCGCCTGCGTCCTGCCTGCACCGCCATGCTGCTTCGCCTGCACGAGCCGCTGACGGTGGAGACACTGGCTAGCGCCTGCCATATGTCGCGCTCCAGTTTCCTGCGCCTTTTCGAGCACGCCACACAGGCCACGCCGGCACACATGCTGGCGCAACTGCGCATGGATACTGCTGCCGTGCGCCTGCGACGCGACAGCGACGGCATCGCCCAAGTCGCCGAGACGGTAGGTTTCCAGTCCGAGTCGGCTTTCATTCGCGCCTTCGAACGGCACAAGGGCGTGAGCCCTGCTGTCTATCGCAAGCAAAGGGATCGGGTTCATTGAAGTGAAATCAGAGGAGCCAGAGATAACAATTTGCACTGAAGTGTCTTTGAGTCTCCATCTTTGCTTGATCCCAATGTCAATTGACCAGGTGTCGATTCGATGAAAGTCAGACCGCTTGAACCCACTGATGCCCTGGTCTATCAAAGGCTCCGACTGCTGGCGCTGCAGGAAAGTCCGGCGGCTTTCAGTGCGAGCCATGCCGACGAGGTCGGCCGGTCCATGGATGAGGTGGCTGCCCGGATCACATCGGCGGCCGATGGATCCATTGGCACGTTGGGCATCTTCGAACGGGACGAGCTGGCCGGGTTCGTGGCTGTCATCCATCCACAGCGAGAGAAGCTGCGTCATGGGATTGAACTGGCCGGCATGTATGTTTCCCCGGCATTTCGCCGTCGCGGATACGGCCGTGCGCTGCTGAAGGCGGCCGTGGTGCACGCCGGCTCCATCGCTGGCGTGCGCCAGATCAAGCTTGGCGTCAATGCCACGAACACCGGAGCCAGGGCGCTGTATCAGTCGCTCGGCTTCGCCTGCTATGGCGTGGAGCCGGATGCACTGCAGGTCGACGGCGTGTTTTATGGCGAGGAGCACTATGTGCTTCGGCTGGATCCTATCGGCTGACATGCCGCACGCTTCACAAAAAGCCAGGATGGTTGTCAAATCCGGATCAGCCATTCCGATCCCATTGGCTCTTTAATCTTCTGTTCGATTGGCCTTTTCGTGGCAAAGTGCGAGTGTAGTAAGGTAGGAAAGGGACCCGCTACAGGTGAGCAATAGCGCAGAGCCGTGGCTGGGTAAGGGGCTTGCTGTTTGATTCCAAAGTGCCCCGGAAGCAAAGCGAAACGCGACATAAGGAGATGATCATGCTTCGAGGAAAAGTTGTTTGCTTAGCGCTGCTTGCTCTTGCCGCAGCGGGTACTTCTCAGGCTCAACAGCAAAATCAGCAGTCGAGTGAAGCGTCTCGCGACGCGCAGATGCAACAGGCGGCACAGGCGTACAGTCGGAGCGAAGCTGCTGGAAATGCATGGGGCCGCGGCTACGACCAACGTTCGGTCAAGGCGATGGCCGATCTGCCCAAGGTCCGGGCGCATTTAACCCAGGTGTGGCAGCATTTCGGCATGTCCGCGAAAGATGCCGAAATGGTTGCATCTGCCTACCGGGTCAATGCTATCAATCTCAATCGCGGCTCGTTGCTGACTGGCAAAGGCGACCAGGAGGCCGCAGCCATGCTTCAATCCGCTCTCAAGGACAAGAACTACGCTTTGGCCGATGAGCTGATGATCGATTATGAGAGAACAAGGATTGGGCCATTAGCGGGGAGGTAGCATGAACTCGAGCAATAAGCTTGAGCCCGTGGCCGGCACCAGAACATATAAAACAAAGCCAGGGACAGGTTGAGGTTTTTCGAGTCTGAAGCGCCGTGCTCGATCACCACGCAGTGCATGCAGATCGAGCGCGGGCTCTTCTCGAAGGTGAAAGACTGGAGCTACTCCGGGTGGATTATTTCGATGAGTTGAGGCCGATGGCATCCCCGGGATCGAAGACTCGGGCGAACACGTTCCACGATTGCTCCCTCCGTGAACGCGCATGCTGCCATGTCCTGTCAATGGAACAGATGCAGGAACTCGACGGGCATGATTTCATGAAGGTTGCTTAATGCTTCGAGACGCCACCCCTGCCGACTTCCCCGCCATCCTCGCCCTCAACGATGCCTTCGTGGCTGTGCTCAGTCCGCTCGATGTCGAGCGTCTCGCACGGTTGCATGCGCAGGCGGCGCTGCACCGCGTGATCGAACAGGACGGCCGGATCGAGGCGTTCCTGCTCGCGTTCCGTGAAGGGGCGAATTACGACAGCCCGAACTATCGGTGGTTCGCGCAGCGCCATGCGCACTTCCTGTATGTGGATCGCATCGTGGTTGCCGGTGACACGCAAGCACGGGGCGCCGGAAGCCGGCTCTACCGCGATGTGTATGCACTGGCGTCGCGTGATGGCGTGCCGTTCATCACTTGCGAGTTCGATATCGAGCCGCCCAACCCGGCGTCGGAACGATTTCACGCCAAGCTGGGGTTTCGTGAAGTCGG
>DASZCB010000127.1:0-5477 GCA_035943575.1 Rhodanobacter sp.
GTCGGCACGCGGATGTCGCTGGCGTACCAGTCCCAGCCCTGCTGATTCTTGTTGGTGGGATCGAACGTGAGGTTGCCGCCGATGCCATGCAGGCTCGGCGACACACCGGTGATCAGCGTGGTGTGGCTGGGATAGGTCAGCGTGGGCAGCACGCCGCGCACGTCACTGGCGTAGCTGCCCTGGACGAGAAAGCGCTGCAGATTCGGCAGCTGCAATCCATGCTGTTGCGCTTGCAGCACGTCGGCCGGGCGCAGACCATCGATCGAGATCAACAACACCGGCGTAGCCGCCACGCCCCATGAAGCAACGAGCGCAAGCACGCCCAGCGACAAGACCAGCAACTGACGACGCATGCGCATTCCGGTAGTTAGCAAGGGAAGTCGCGCATGCTTGACGATCAGCGCTACAGCGGCATGACAACGCGGCATCGCATTGGCCTCGCTGGCAGCGGGTGATCGCATCAGAACTTCACATCCAACGCTAGGAAGCTCTGCCGCGGCGCGCTGGCGTGAAACGCGAGCTGCCGACCGTTCGGATCGCTGTTGGCGAACGCGCTGAGGTTGGAGGCGTAGCGTTTGTCGGTGAGGTTGGTGACGTTGAGCGACAGGCGCACGTCCTTGGCGAACGAGACTTCGCCGAAGTCGTAACCGGCGCCGACATCGAACGCGGTGACGCCACCGAAGCCCTGGTCATTCGTATAGGTGTAGTAGCGCGTGCCGGTGTACTTGCCGCGCAGGCTCAGGCTCCATGGGCCATCGCTCCAGCTGATTTCGCTGGCGAACATCTTGTTCGGCGTGTCGACGGTGATCTTGCCACGAGTGAGCACGACCACGCCGTTCTGTGTGTAGTTGCTGTCGTAAGTGGAACGGTTGAATGAGGCCGAGTTGTACCACTGGAAATGCGCGAACGGCTTCCAGATGAAGGTGAACTCGGCGCCGTGGCTGCTGACCCCGCCGACGTTGTAGAAACGCGTGGTGCAGGCCGGCGTGGTGCCTTGCTGGATGCTGGAACACGGGTTGAGCGAGAGCAGGCGGTTGGCGAATTTCACGTCGTACAACGCGACGGACGCCTCGAACTCCTGCCGCACGAGGCGGTAGCCACCTTCGATCGTGCGCGACTGCTCCGGCTTCAGATGACCCCGCGAGGCGTCGAACGAGGCCTGCGTCACCAGCAATGGACCGCCGGCGCCGCCGCCCTGAAACGCGGCGATGTTCTTCGCATACGACAGGAACAGCTCCTGCCCGCCGCCGAGCTGGTAGCCGAAGCCGAGTTGCGGCAGCAGCGACTTGCTCGCGCTGAGCTGGCCATTCGCCACCGGCGACTCCAGCAACAAGCCGGTCACGCTTTGCGCGCTCATCGTGGTGTGCGGGCTCTTCACGCCCACGTCCACGCTGAGCTTGTCGTCGAACAGCTTGAAGTTGTCCTGCAGGTACAGCTGCCGGGTGGTGATCACATAGTTCTGGTCGAACAGGCGCCGGTCCGGATCGCTGAGATAGGTGTCGTCATTGATCGGGCTGCTTATGTAATAGAAATTGCGCTCGATGTTGTGGTTGTTTTTCTCGTACCACACGCCGCCTTCGAGATGATGCGTGCCCAGCTCCCATGCAAGCGAGGCGATCGCGCCGGTGCGGTTGATGGTGTAGTTGGAGCTGCGGATCGAGATCGGCAGCTCCTGCGGCGTGCCCGGGTTGGACTTCTGCCCCGGCGACCACCAATGGCCCTGGCCGGCGTTCTCGTGGTGATAGACCTGCGCATGCACGGTGATGCCATCACTGGGGAAGAAATCGCCGGCGAGGTAGTACAGATCGTCGCGGCGCAGCGCGCGGCTCTGATAATACGCATCGTCGATGTTGTCGACACCGCCGGAGAAACCGCAACGCGCGTCCTTCACGCCTTTGATGGTGTACGCCGGTGCGCAGTACGCCGCAGCCAGGGCGCGCTTCCAGTCCGGCGCGTACAGGTTCCAGTCCCAGCCGAGTCCGCGCGCCATGCCGCTCTTGGACAAATACGCATAGTCGGCCTGCGAGGTGCGCGAGGTGTCGGCGAATGCGGTGATCTTGCCGCCCTCGAACTGATACACCGCCTTCGCGTTGAACTGCTTGGTAGTGGTCGGCGAGCCTGGTGGCGCCCACATGTCGGCGGTGGCGCGGATGCCGGACAGGTACATGGAGAAGCCGTGGTAGTCGCCGCTGTCCACGCGCAGATAGGTGCGCCGATTGTTGTCGCTGCCGAAGGTCTGGCCGAAGCGTCCGCCGAACGTACTAGCCGGGTCATCGGAGTAGTACTGGATCGATCCGCCGAGATTGCTGGTGGACGCGGTGCCCAGTCCACCGATGCCTTGCGCTAGTTCGGCACCATCGAAATTTTCGGCGATCAGCGCGCGGCTGATGTTGAGGCCGTTGTAGTTGCCGTACGCATTGTCGCCCAGCGGCAGGCCGTCCAGCGTGTAGCCCAGCCGCGTGGTGTTGAAACCGCGCAGGCTGATCGTCTGCGATTCCTCGTTCGCGCCGAACGCGTCGTTCGACTGCACGTTGACACCAGGCAAGCGGTTCAGCACCTTCTGGATGCTGCTGCCAGCCGGCAGCACCGTCACGTCCTTCGTGCTGATGCGCTGCAGCTGGCGCGTCTCGCCCTGGCCGATCACTGACACTGCTTCGAGATTCCTGGCGGTATCGGCGCCCGCTGGCGTGGCGGCTGGCGTGGCGACGACCGGCGCGACATCGGTTGCCGCGTGATCGGTGGTGTCGGTGGCGATAGCCACCGGCGCCATGGCGATCAGTGCAACGCCCATGGCGGTCGCCAACAAACTCTTTTGCATCATGCGCAGGTACATCACAAACTCCACGATGTTCGGGCTGACAGGTGCGGACGGACTGCCGCAAGCCCTTCATCGTGCTGCTCACATGTGTAATTGTGTTGACACTACGATGGCGCGACGCGCTGGTGCCAGCAGCGGCTGCCACCAAACTGCAACACGCAACGCCCAGCATGCCGGGTTTGTTTGCACGTCATCGCCGAGGTCTATGTATGTCCGTTGTGGTTCGTCGCGCGCTGCGCCTGCTGGCCTGCGCCACCCTGTTCGCCAGTCTGCCGCTGTCACCCCTGCTCGCCGCGAACGCCGTGCCGAACGCCAAGGGCACCTCCACTCATCGGGTGATCCTGTTCGTGTGGGACGGCATGCGGCCGGATGCGATCAGCGCCGAGGACACACCGAATCTGCTTGCGCTGGCGCAGCGCGGCAGCAGATTCGAGGACAACCATTCCACCTATCCCACCTTCACCATGGCGAATGCATCGAGCTTCGCCACCGGCGCGTTCCTTGGCCCCATCGGTTTCTACGGCAACCGTTTCTGGGCGCCGGGCGCCAGCGGCCTTAACGCGAAAGGCGTGGCCGCGGACTTCCGCGATCCGATCTATACCGAAGACTATGCCGTGCTGCGCGATCTGGACGCGCACTTCAACCACGGTCTGCTCGAACTGCCCACGCTGTTCGCCGCCGCACACAAGGCTGGCCTGAGTACCGCCGCAGTGGGCAAATCCGGCCCCGCGTTCCTGCAGGATTACCGCCAGGGCGGCGTGATCCTCGACGAGAACACCGTGCTGCCGCTGGCGTTCGCCAAGGAACTTCAGAAGGCCGGTTACCCGCTGCCTGCGCATACCGCGAACGCCTATCCAGCCGACCAGCTCAGCCTGCGCGAGGACAACGACTCGCCCACCGAGCAGGGCAAGATGGCGACATTGAAAGATGGCGTCACCGCAGATGCCACCGCCGCCGCGGAGACCACGCCGGCACCGGCCAACGCCTGGATGATGAAGGTGTACCTGGACGTGATCCTGCCGCAACACCGGCCCGACCTTAGCGTGGTGTGGCTGCGCAACCCCGATAGCACCCAGCATCAGTACGGCGTCGGCTCGCCCGAGTTCCATCTCGCGCTGAAGGTGCAGGACGAACTGCTCGGCCAGCTCGAAGCGCGGCTGCAGCAGCTCGGCATGGCGCAGGACACCGACATCATCGTGGTGTCCGACCACGGCCACAGCAACATAGGCGGCCCGCGCGACCTGTTTCCGCTGCGCCAGATCAACGACGGCCGCGTCACCGGCATCGACAACGACTGGGGCTACTCCGTTTCCGGCGGCATCCGCCTGGCCGATCAACTCACGCAGGCCGGCTTCACCGCATTCGACGGCTTCGGCTGCATGTACGTGCCGGTGTTGAGTGGCCTGCGCGCCGACGGTCGTCCGCTGCAGCCGACCCGCTACGACGATGACGGCCACCTGTGCGGCAAACCGGGCCCGTACACCACGCCCAGCTACACGGTGCCGGAGCAGTTGCCGAAAGGTGCGCTGGTGCTCGCGCCGAACGGCGGCACCGAATATTTCTACCAGCCCGAACACGACGCCGCGCTGGTCAAACGCACCGTGCGCTTCCTGCAGTCGCGCGAGTACATCGGCGCGATCTTCGTGGCGCGACGCTACGGCAACATCCCCGGCACCCTGCCGGCGGAAAGCGTGCATCTGGAAAACGCCGCGCGTGGACCGGACATCATCATCAGCTACGCCTGGGATGCCGACGCGGTGATCCAGGGTTTCCGCGGCACCGAATACGCCAGCCAGGCGAACGAGCGTGGCGAACACGGCAGCTTCAGCCCGATCGACGTGCACAACACCCTGCTCGCCGCCGGTCCGGGTTTCCAGCAAGGCTTCAGCGATCCACTGCCGAGCGGCAACGTCGACATCGCCCCCACCATCGCCGCCCTGCTCGGGCTGTCACTGCCGAAGGCACAAGGCCGCGTGCTGCATGAAGCACTGGCCGGCACGCTGACGCGTCCGCTCACCGATTACCGCATGACACCGACCACAGTGCAGCCGAAGGAACCGGCTACCGGGCTCAGCATGCAGCGTGTCGATGGCAGCCCGCTATCCGCCACCAGCTTCGACTTCACGCTGCAGCTCAAGCAGCTCAGCGCCGACGGCAAGAGTTGGACCTACTTCGATCAGGCCGGACCCGAGCGTCGCTGAACGCGGGGACTGCGCTCACGATCGTCACGTCATAGATCCGCTTTCTTGCCGAAAGCGGATCTATGACGGAGCCCGCGGGCCAAGTCGACTATTTCTTGGGCGAATCTTTCTTTGCCGGACGTCGAGCCGTTTCGGCCGCGCTCTTCTTTGTCACGACAGGCTTGGCACTCTTCGTACCCGACGTCTTCTTGACGTTGCTCTTCCTGGTCGCAACTGCTGGCTTCTTCGATGCTGGCGAAACTTTAGCGACAGGCTTCTTCGCGGATTTGGCGGCCTTCTTCGGCTTCTTTGCAATCACCGCCTCAGAAACCGGACCAGCGTTGATGGCTTCGTCAATCTTGTTCAAGAACTTCTTCGGCGCCCAGGCATTCTGAAAATGCGCCACCATTTCCCGGAAGACTTCACTCTGCTCAAGCATCAATGAAAACAAGTCATGCTTTTTCGACTTGTCCTTTTTA